>JAHEFC010000477.1 GCA_024640385.1 Sphingobacteriales bacterium | reverse complement strand
ACGTAAGGAGCAGGGAAGTACTTGAACTCGGTTGGGGCGGCAAGCTGGTATATTACAACTGCATTGTTGGCGGCGCTATAGATAACCGTTTCATTCCTTCTGTGTTAAAAGGGGTGATGGAGAAAATGAACAATGGGCCATTGACCGGATCCTATGTAAGGGATGTTCGGGTATGCATATACGATGGTAAGATGCACCCGGTGGACAGCAACGATCTTTCCTTCAAGATCGCGGGTATGATGGCATTCAAACAGGCATTCCAGCAGGCGGATCCGCTGTTGCTCGAACCTATTTATCATGTGGACGTGTTATGTCCTGATGACCTGACCGGTTCTGTGATCGGCGATCTGCAGACGCGCAGGGGTATGGTGGAAGGCATGGATACGGAAGGGCATTTCCAAAAGATCTCGGCAAAAGTGCCATTGGCGGAAATGGACGATTATTCATCTACCCTGAGGTCATTATCGCAGGGCCGTGCAAAATTCAGGATGAGTTTTGACGAGTATTCACCGGTGCCTTTTGACCTGCAGAAAAAGCTGGCGGAAGAGTATAATAAGAATGTGAAAGAGGAAGTATAGGTTGAAGCGAGAGGCGTGAGGCGAGAGGCGATAGAAGAATTATTCTTTCGCCTCTTGCCTTTCGCCTCTTGCCTTTTTTTATGAAGCATAATATAATTGCATGCAAATACCCCAAGGCGTAAAAAACAGAGGCCTAATAGAGTTTGTCCACGAAATGGCCCAGGTATGCCAGCCTGATCATATACAGTGGTGTTCGGACAGCAGGGAAGAGTATGAAAAACTTTGCCAGAAGCTTGTAGACAAAGGAACGTTCACAGCGCTTGATCCGGAAAAATGGCCGGGATGTTTTGCCTGCAATTCAGATCCTTCGGATGTGGCCAGGGTGGAAGACCGCACCTATATCTGCAGCCGCAGAAAAGAGGATGCAGGCCCTACCAATAATTGGGAAGACCCGCATAAAATGAAGGCCAAACTCAAGGAGCTATTCAGAAACAGCATGAGGGGGCGTACCATGTATGTGATCCCCTATTGCATGGGGCCGCTGGGTTCGCCTTTGTCAAAGATCGGCGTACAGGTGACCGACTCCGAATACGTGGTGGTCAATATGCATATCATGACGCGCATGGGCGACGCCGTGCTTGATATGCTGGGCGACCGTGGGGAATTTGTCAAATGCCTGCATTCTGTTGGCGCGCCGCTGGAGCCGGGCCAGGAAGATGTAACATGGCCCTGCAATCCCACTACAAAATACATTGTTCATTATCCTGAGGACAGGGCCATTGCTTCTTATGGTTCCGGCTATGGAGGCAATGCGCTGTTGGGTAAGAAATGCCTGGCCTTACGTATTGCGTCTGTGATGGCTAAAGAAGAAGGATGGCTGGCCGAGCATATGCTGATCCTGGGAGTCGAAGATCCCAAGGGCAGGAAAACCTATGTGGCCGCCGCTTTTCCCAGTGCCTGCGGTAAAACGAATTTTGCCATGATGATCCCGCCCGGGGAAATGAAGGGCTGGAAAGTAACTACAGTGGGTGATGATATTGCCTGGATCAGGCCGGGTAAAGGCGGAAGGCTTTATGCGATCAATCCGGAGTATGGATATTTTGGTGTGGCTCCCGGAACCAATGCCAAGACCAATCCCAATGCAATGGCCACCATCAGCAAGAATACCATTTTTACCAATGTTGGTGTTACACCAGATGGCGATGTATGGTGGGAAGGGTTAACCAGGGAGCCGCCACCGGGTGTAGTCAACTGGCAGGGCCAGGTACATGATCCGGCATCAGGAAAGCCTGTTGCACATCCGAATGCAAGATTCACAGCGCCGGCTTCACAGTGCCCCAGCATTGATCCCAATTGGGAAGATCCTGAAGGCGTACCCATTCATGCATTTATTTTCGGTGGCCGGCGAAGTACGGTTGTTCCTTTATTATATCAGTCGTTCAACTGGAGTTATGGCGTCTACCTTGGAGCTACATTAGGTTCTGAGATGACTGCCGCAGCGTTTGGAGAGATCGGCAAGGTACGCCGGGATCCATTCGCCATGCTACCGTTCTGCGGATACCATATGGGCGATTATTTCAACCACTGGTTGCAATTCGGCAGGAACCTTCGCAACCCCACCAGGATATTTGGCGTGAACTGGTTCCGCAAAGATGAGCAGGGGAATTTCTTATGGCCGGGTTTTGGACAGAATATGCGCATCCTCAAATGGATCGTGCAAAGGGTGAGGGGAGAAGTATCCGCGATAGAAAGCCCGATAGGCTGGATGCCCAAATATGAAGACATTGACTGGGAGGGACTTGATTTCCCCAGGGACCAATATGATGTGTTGATGGATGTTGACCGGGAGGCCTGGAAAAAAGAGATCCTGACCCATGAGGAGTTATTCTCTAAAATGTTCGATAAGATCCCTAAAGAGTTTTTCTTCATGCGTGAGTTGATGTTGTCTGCCCTTTGGCGTTCCCCGGAACACTGGCAGCTTGAGCCGGAGTAACGCAGAGACACGGAGGGGGACACAGAGACGCAGAGGGGAACGCAGAGACACGGAGAGGGACGCGGAGACACGGAGTGCAATTATTATCTTGCTTTTTATGTTAATGTTATTTTTAAATAGGAGACAGAAACTCATTTTTCTGTGTCTCTGCGTCAACCTCTGTGTCTCCATGCGAAGCATGCCCCAAATACCAGATTACATGAACTACCCGGTTTACCTGGGCCAGGATCTGGGTTTGACCTATTCTGCAAAATCTACAAAGTTCAGGATCTGGTCTCCGGTGGCGGAAAGGGTGCAGTTAAGTATTTACGCTGAAGCGCTGGGAGGTGAGCCATTGGAGCGTTTTGACCTCCTGAAATCCGGTGATGGCACCTGGGTGGAAGAACTCAAGGGCGACTTCACCGGCAGATTCTATACATTTCGTGTATACATGAACGGTAGTTGGAAAAATGAAGTGCCTGATCCTTATGCAAAAATAGTGGGCGTGAACGGCAGGCGCGCCATGGTGGGGGATCTCTCCCTGACTGATCCGGCTGG
>JAHEFC010000173.1 GCA_024640385.1 Sphingobacteriales bacterium | reverse complement strand
GACGCCGGAACTGAATGCCCCGGTGGCGTTAGCTCCTATTACAGTAACCATCAGGCTGATAAAAAAAGCATCTCCTATCCTGTCAACCAGTTCACCCGTATAGGTTTTGACGGGATCACCCGCTTTCAGGATCCTTTTCCTGTAAATTGAATATGCCATCAGGATGATCCCGGCCACACCAAAAACCAGCCACACCTTCCCCCCTTCATTGAAATCAAGCATGTTCATCACATAGTGGGTCATGCTGGCGATGAATAGCAGCCACCCCCAAATGATCCAGCCTTTCCCGGAATCTTTCTCTTCACTCTTGGCCCGGTTGATCATCAGCTCAATGATCTGCAGACTTTCCGTATTGGTGAGTTTTTTTTCCATGCTATTTTGAAGATTTTACTGAGCGCGCTTTAAGAATATATCCAGGTATGATCCAGGCCAGTACCACCGCTGCAGATACAAACAGGGGATGATACCTGAAATACACGAATCCTGCAGCAACTGATAAGATCCAGCATGCTATGCCGCCAAAGACCAGGGGCCTGAACTGCAGAATAATACCGGACAGGAAAGTAGGCATGCCATAACAAAGCAGCACGAACATAAAGTTGTAAAGCCAGAACTGGGGAATGAACTTCTGCAGCAGAAAGAAAGTGAGGACCATCATGATCACAAAAGCCAGCCACACATAACCCAGGATCTCATCGGCATAGGTCCTTACTTTCCTTCTCCGGCCACGTGTTCGAAGGTAGATGATCATATATACCGCAACAACCCAGGTGACTGACCAGATGTACCAGGCCTTGTTGTATCCTATAATGACATCCAGGATAAAATGCCCCAGGCTGCAGAAAAGGATCACCCAGCCCCAAAGCAGGTACATCGATCCGTCTTCGCTGAATTCATTTTTAGCCTTATTGATCATTTCTTCAATGATGCTCAGGCTTTGTTTTTCTGTCAGGCTTTCTTGCATAACTATCTTTTTTCTATTTGACCTGGGCTAAAAAATACTTCACCTGGTTCATCCCCCAGCGTGGGTGAATGGAAGATTTAGGCTGAAAACTTTCATATTTTTTCACGACTCTTCAAAAAGCTTTTTTGCTTCCGTTTTGCTGCCCCCGAACTGTTCGGGTGTGAAGAATTTATCCTGGCCTTCAAGCATATAGACCCTGGGGTTTGAAGCATCAAGCGCTTTCGCCTTGGCCAACGCCTCTCCCGCTTTTGGGCCATAGGTCTGCCACCGGTTCATCGGATCAGCAGTCATCTTCAATGTGGCGATCATTTTTTTCACACAGAAAACTTCAGAGTTCTCTTTTTCCAATGACTCCGCTTTTGTTATCAGGGCCTCAGCCTTATCCGCCAGCATATCCATCTGGGTAATGTTTGCTGTGCCCGGCTGTCCATTACTCATCATGTAGCCAGACATCACATGGCTCAGCGCGGCATAATAGAAGGGCAGCCATTGGTTCTTCTCGGCTTCGCCTATTCTTTCAAAAGAATTGGCCATGTTCTGCCAACCCGAAACAGAACTCACGGTATCAAGTCCGTTCACTTTGTCTTCCATCGCTTTCATATATTTTTCTGATTGCGCGCTGGCTCCCATGGAAACCAATATCAAAACTGCTGTGATGATTTTTTTCATATTATTTTTTTATCTGTTTTTGTCTGTTTTAATTTCTCGAATTCTTTTTCGACCGAATTCTCCCTGGGAAAAACATAGGCGCCCAGGTAATGAAAAATCATACCTATTCCCCAACCAAGTGTAGCCCATATAGGCCATGGGAAACGCCTGTCATCACGATCTCCGGTCAGGGCCCAAATGGCCCATAAGAAACCCACTACCACAACATAAGTCAGCAAGTGCCTCTTGAATGAGGCCCTTCTTTTTGCGATCTCCCATAGCGCCCTGTCTTGGGGATCATTGATCTGATTTTCATTATTCATTAGATATGTTTTAAAGATTACTGTTGATAACATCCTGTGATCTGTCAATACCGAAACTGATGAAGGCACCCACGAACACGAATATCTTCGATGGAGGAACGATCGCTTCTTTTCTCGCTCCATTATAAGAATACTGGTAATTGTACACCTGGTTGAAACCAAAAACGTTGCTGACCGACAGCACGTAAACAGCAAATGCTTTTGCATCTTTCTTTCCGATGCTGGGCAGATAATTGAACGATACGCTTACATTATGGTAATCCCGGGTGGTACCGCGGTCTGTGAATTTAAAATCACCGCTGCCTGCAGGCGCTATAAAATAATATGGCCTGCCACTGGCATAATTATAAGCCGCATTGAACTGGGTTTTCCATTTGGTTACAAATCTCTTCACAACAAATGAAGCCGTATGCCGGGCCGCAAAACTGGGCTGAATGGCAGAAGGAAAGTTCAGGTAATCCCTTTTAGTGTCCAGGTATGAATATGAAACCCAGTAATCAACGGATTTGATCGTTTTCTTATCACGCCAGAATACCTCTATTCCTTTTGCATCACCAAACCCTGCATTGCCTGTAGCAACAGGCCTGTACTGCTGCAGCCCCGTCTTAATGAGATCTTCATATTTCTTATAAAAAAATTCGGTCCGGAAAGTGACCAGCCTGTTCACCCGCTGGTACTGTAAAATATAATGCGTGGCTTTAGTGAATGTCAGGCTGTTGAACGTTGGGAAATACTGTGCCTCGGGGTTCTGGTAGAACTGCCCGTATGCAAATGCAGCCTGGCTTTCATTATTGATCTTGTATGCCAGCGAAGCACGGGGAGCAAAATTCGTTTTGTTCAGCAGTTTGGAATGTTCAAACCTTCCACCCAATTTCGCGGCAATATCATTGGTGATATAAAGATCTGTTTCTGTAAACAGTGCTGATATATCTTCCTTCACTTCCCTGCTGAATTTTTCACCGTTGTAGGATGTGTAATCAGACTGATCGTCAAGGTGATTGAGTTCACCGCCAAAACGTACTGCGTTGAGGCCGGCAAATTTTCTTTCCATGACGAGTTTGCCGTTGAAATAATTTCCCTGGTTGTCCAGCTTGTAATTCTTGAATTCAAGCGGCGATATGAGTACAATATTTTTTTCATCTGAATACAGTGCACTTTCAATCTGATCATGATTATTGGTATAGGAAAGGCCTGTGAACAATTTCCATCTTCCTATTGATTCGCGGTACGAAAGGTTATGGTACATATTCCTGTTCTTCAGCGAGAATCCGTCCAGATAACCAATGGTATCGATACTGGGTGTGTAGAATTTTAAACTGTTGGTTCCAAAAAGGCCATAATATTTGATCATTCCAGTTTTGGAAGTCTTGATCCTGAAATTCAAATCCAAATTATGAAAGATGGGAACGTTCTCGTAATCCTGTCTTTGTTTGATCAGTGAAAATGCCAGCCTCAGGTCAGTATAGCTGTAACTGCCGCCGAATGAATACCTTTTCTTTTTATCCAGATGCTGGTAACCACCACTCAGTCCAATCACCGAGATCCCAAGATTAGCAGAACTCTGGTCTGGCAGATCGATAGATTCCAGGATCAATGCCGAAGAAAGTGCCTGGCCGTATAAAGCGGAATATCCACCAGTACTGAATACGGTCCCTTTGAAAATGAATGGAGAAAAACGTCCGCGTGTAGCCACATTGGGCAGGGAGCTGTAAAAGAAATTATTCACCAGGCTCCCGTCAATGAAAGTCTTGGTTTCGGTGGCCGTGCCCCCTCTTACAAATAATCCCTCAGATTCTCCCACCTGCTGGGCGCCCGGAAGTGTCTTCAACGCCCCGGTCACATCACCATTTCCACTGGCTGTAGTAACTATATCTATGGGATTCAGAACCGTAGCCCTCTTCCTGTCGCTGGCTTCAAAAGAACCGGCCGTGATCACTACGGCATTCATTTCATCGATCAGCTCCTTCATTACAATATCCAGTGTGAGGGGCTGATCTCTAAGGGTGAAAGACTGCTGGTACAACTTATAGCCAGGCTGATCTGCCTGGAGTACCACGTTCCCTTTTTCGGTGGTGGTAAAACTGAACCGGCCGCTGGAATCGGAAGTAGCACCATCATAACTGTCTTTGATGCTGATGTTCACCCCCGCCAATGGCTTCTTCTTGGAATTGTAAACCCTTCCTGAGACCTCGGTTTGCGCCGAAGCTGCTATTCCTGCCAGTAATGCCAATAAGATAATGATCCACTTACTCATAATGTCTATGCGGGTACAAACATAAAGTAGTTTATATTATAAACCAAATTTTTAGGATGAACGTTTGATAATTAAAAAATGAGAAGTAAAAATTAGAAAGGGCTTGAATAGAAAAAGCCCCACATTAGTGGGGCTTAACCTATTGAAAATCAGCAAGTAAGTTTTTTTTACTTTTGACTTTTTACTTTTTACTTATATGCCGGCATCAGACTTTTTGCCATCTCCACCATCTTCTTCAAACCTTCTTCCGGGAGATTTCCTTTCTTGAATTCAGCCAGGAGGTCGGGCATTTTGGTCTCCATTTCCATCAGGAAATGTTCTTCAAACTGCTTCACCTTCTTAACATCCACGATGGAAAGCAGACCCTGGGTACCCAGGTAAATGATGGCAACCTGTTTTTCAACGGCCACCGGTTCGTACTGACCCTGTTTCAGGATCTCCACGTTACGGGCTCCTTTGTCAAGCACGTTCTTGGTTGCAGCATCGAGGTCACCACCGAATTTAGAGAAGGCTTCCATCTCGCGATAAAGCGCCTGGTCCAGTTTCAGTGTACCTGCTACTTTCTTCATCGACTTGATCTGGGCATTACCACCCACACGGCTAACCGAAATACCCACGTTGATCGCCGGGCGGATACCTGCGTTGAACAGGTTCGATTCCAGGAAGATCTGGCCGTCAGTGATCGAGATCACGTTGGTAGGGATATAAGCAGAAACGTCACCAGCCTGTGTTTCGATGATCGGCAGCGCGGTAAGTGAACCACCGCCTTTCACCATATGCCTGATAGATTCAGGAAGGTCATTCATGTTCTTGGCTACATCATCGTTGGTGATCACCTTGGCTGCCCTTTCGAGAAGGCGGCTGTGCAGGTAGAATACGTCACCAGGGTATGCTTCACGTCCGGGTGGGCGACGAAGCAGCAGACAAACCTCACGGTATGCCACAGCCTGTTTAGACAGATCATCATAAATGATCAGTGCTGGGCGACCGGTATCCCTGAAGAACTCTCCGATGGCTGCACCTGCGAATGGAGCATAGAACTGAAGCGGGGCGGGGTCAGAGGCAGAAGCCGCCACAATTGTTGTGTAAGCCATAGCGCCACTGTCCGACAGTGTTTTCATCACACTGGCAATGGTTGAAGCTTTCTGGCCTATGGCAACATATATACAGTATACCGGCTTACCGGCATCGTAAAATTCTTTCTGGTTGATGATGGTGTCAACTGCAATGGCGGTTTTACCCGTCTGGCGGTCACCAATGATCAGCTCACGCTGTCCGCGGCCGATAGGGATCATGGCGTCGATCGCCTTGATACCGGTTTGCAGTGGCTCCTTTACGGGTTCCCTGTAGATAACACCGGGTGCTTTACGCTCCAGGGGCATATCATAGAGTTGGCCTTCGATCGGGCCTTTGCCATCGATAGGATCACCAAGTGTATTGATAACCCGGCCAACCAGACCTTCACCTACATTGATTGATGCGATCTTACCTGTGCGACGAACCTTAGAACCTTCTTTGATCTCGCCAGCCTCGCCCATCAATACCGCACCAACATTATCTTCTTCAAGGTTTAGGGCAATAGCGCGCACACCATTCTCGAATTCCACAAGCTCACCAGATCCCACATTGCTAAGACCATAAATACGTGCAATACCGTCACCTGCCTGGAGAACGGTGCCTACCTCTTCAAGTTCGGCAGAGGTGTTAAAATTCGACAGCTGCTGACGCAGTATCGCTGAAATTTCATCTGGTTTTATATTTACCATAGCGGTTCTTTTTTAAAATTATTTATCTGAGCTTTTGAACATACATATTCTCAATGAATTGCTTTTTGATCACAGCCAGGTCGTGCCGTATGCTCGCATCATACAAAAGATCACCTACCTGTAAAACGAATCCGCCAATTACGCTCTCATCGATCTTATTGGTCACCTGCAGGTTGGCATTGGCATACCTCGGCCTTGCCTTCAGTTTGTTGGTCAGATAGGTATTAACATCTTCAGATACCGGTGCCGCCGTGGTGATCTCCACAATATGGATATTATGGTGTTCGCGGTACATGACGTCAAATGCATTATGTATCTCCTTCACAGCAACTTCCCTGCCTTTCTTGAACAGCAGATTGAAGAATGAAATGGTAAGTTTGGATACATGGGCGCCGAAAATAGTTGTGAATATCTTCTCTTTTTTATCCCCGTTGATTACCGGAGACATCATCAGCGTTCTGAAATCCTCTGTAGTATGAGATGCAATGGTCGCGATATCCTCCCTTACAATTTCAAGCTGGTTGGTTTCAACAGCCAGGTCAAAAAGTGCTTTAGCGTAACGATGTGCAACTTTGGGTTGACGCATGAACTATCGGTTAATTAGTTTTTTGTAGTAAGATCGTCGGCCAGTTTACGGATATAAGCCTCCTGGTCACTGCCGGAAGTAAGTTCCCTGCGGATCACTTTCTCTGCCACTTCCACCACCATGTTACCGATCTGGTTCTTCACATCTGTAAGAGCCGCCATTTTAGCGTTCAGGATCGCGTTATTGGCATCAACAATGATCTTGTTGGCCTCTACTTTCGCTTGTTCCTTGGCCTCGTTGATGATCTTGTCTTTAGTCTCCTTGGCTTCTTTCAGCATCTGGGACCTTTCTTCACGGGCCTGGGCCATCAAAGCCTCGTTCTCACTTTTCATCTGGGCCATTTCCTGCTTTACTTTTTCAGCAGTTGCAAGTGAATCAGCAATGGTCTTCTCCCTTTCGTTCAGACCGTTGATGATGGCAGGCCAGGCAAATTTCTTCAGAACGAAAAATGCTCCGAGGAATGCGATCAGGGTCCAGAAGATCAGACCAAATGCGGGAGTTAATAATTGCATATGCGTAATTCTATTGTTGTTTTTAATTAGCCAATTAGCTAATTGGCTAATTAGCTAATTGAAAAGGAACCGCTCCTCGGCCCTGTGCGTTGGAGCGGTTACTGATTTCCTGTTTATACGAACATCGCAAGGATACCTGCGATAACCGCAAACAGAGCCACACCTTCTACGAAGGCGGCTGTAAGGATCATGTTAGCACGAATGTCGTTCATTGCTTCCGGTTGACGTGCGATAGCTTCTACCGCGCCTTTACCGATCTGACCGATACCAATACCTGCTCCAATTGCAGCAAGACCGGCACCAATGGCTCCACCGGCATTCGCCCAGGGAGTTGTGCTTAACAGTACATTCAATAAGTCCATACTTGACATTTTATATTGATGATGAATTCACAAATTAATGATGCGCCTCTGCATGTCCCTCATCGTGGTGCTCCCCTTCAAATGACTGACCAATGAATACGGCCGTCAGGTTTGTGAAGATGAAGGCCTGGATAAATGCCACCAGCACCTCGATCAGATAAATGAAAATCGCAAATGCAATGGAAACAGGGCTGAAGCCAACGCCAACGCCTGTATTGATACCACTGAAAATGAATATCAGGGAAACAAGGCAGATGATGATGATATGCCCCGCCATCATGTTGGCAAAAAGACGTATCATCAGGGCAAAAGGCTTAGTGAACACGCTCAGAAATTCCACAGGGGCAAGAATGGGTTTTACAAACCCGGGTACAGGAGGATTGAAAATATGTGCCCAATAATGTTTGTTGGTATTCGCAAGGATCACTATGAAAGAGATCACTGCCAGTACCATGGTAAAGGCAATGTTACCAGTCACATTAGCCGCAGCAGGTATCAATCCAAAAATATTGTTGATCAGTATAAAGAAGAATACGGTCAGCAGATAAGGAAGGAATTTATCAGATTTCCTGCCTAGGTTTGGCCGGGCAACTTCATCCCGGATGAAAGTGATCACCGGTTCTATAGCATTCTGCATTCCGGTGGGTGCTTTATGGGCGTTTCCTTTATACTTGGACGCCACACTGGTCATGATCCAGATCAGGAGCGCCAGGGCGATCAGCATCTGCACCACGTTCCGGGTCAGAGAAATATCATACACTTCAGAACCGTCCACAGCAACAATTTTCTCGCCCTCCATCTTGTAGCCGTTGTATTCAGCATGGCCATGTTCGAATTTGGACGACATGAACATATCCAGGCCTTTACCGGGCGAATAAAGAATAACCGGAAGAGG
>JAHEFC010000172.1 GCA_024640385.1 Sphingobacteriales bacterium | reverse complement strand
AATATTGAAGATCGATTATGAATGCAATTATCTTATCGGCAGTATGGGGTGTAGTGATGATGTATACCGGCATCGTCATGAAGAACAGATCCTCTGTCAAATATGTGGCTATACTGGGTGTTCTGCTGCTGATCGTTGCCAACTGGCTTGAATTCACCGGAATGCCATTCTTTGCCATTGATACAAAGGGGATGCTGAGCTTCGGCACTTTCGGCCTGTTGTTCAATACGGTTGCATTTATATCCACACTGATATTTTTTCTTTTATCCGGATCTGACTTTGAGCAGGTTGGCAGGAATGTGGCCGATTATTTTGCATTGGTGTTCTTTGTGCTTTGCGGAGTGGCCATTGTGTCTTCTTTCCAAAGTCTTTTATTGCTGTTCATTGGTATCGAGATCATCTCGATCCCCTTGTATATCCTTGCTGGTGCCGATAAGCGTAATCTGAAGAGCAACGAAGCATCACTGAAGTATTTCCTGATGGGATCGTTCTCTACCGGATTGATGCTGATGGGCATCACGTTGCTTTACGGAGGCACCGGCACATTTTATCTTTCAGGTATTAACCTGGGCGGTGTGGCCATGACTCCAATGGTTGCATTGGGCATTGTGCTGATGATGATCTCCATGGCTTTCAAAGCCTCTGCAGCGCCTTTCCATTTCTGGACACCTGATGTGTACGACGGATCTCCAACGGTATTCACTTCTTTTATGGCAACCGTGGTCAAAGCCGCTGTATTCATTGGTTTTATCAGGCTGTTCGAAGGAGGGTTCGGGAAAATGCAGACCTCATGGCAGTTGCTGGCAGCCATCATTACAGCAACAACATTGGTGATCGGTAACATAACTGCAGTATTCCAGCAAAGCGTTAAAAGAATGCTGGCATACTCATCCATTGCCCAGGCGGGCTTCATGATGCTGGCGATCTTTGCATTGAACAATGCAGGCAAGCAGGGTTTGCTTTTGTATACAGCTGCTTACAGCCTCGCTACGATCGGTATGTTTGCCGTACTGATCAAGATGAAGGATTATACATTCGACGGCTTCAACGGCCTTGCAAAACACGAGCCGGTGCTTGCTGTGACCAGCACTATATTTTTGCTTTCACTGGCAGGCATTCCACTTACTGCCGGCTTTTTCTCCAAATACTTCATGCTGGTGAGCGCCATGAAAACCGGGCAGATGTTCTGGCTGGTGATTGTTGGTATCATCTGTGCCGCCATCTCCGTATATTATTATTTCAGGGTGATCCAGTCCATGTACTTCAAAGATGCAGAACAGGCACCCTCTGTTGAAGTGAGTTCAGGTTTCAAAACCATGCTGGTGATCACGGCAGCCATAGTGATCATTCTTGGTATCAAGCCTGGCCTGCTCCTCAATCTGATGAGCATTTAAGTCTTTTCTTTTACTGAGTTTAAGTACAGAATTGAAAAAGTTCTGACTGCTTTTTTATATCTTTCTGCAGACAACTTAAACACAACCAATGAAAAGTAAAAGGATCGAGTCCATTGATCTGCTTCGTGGAATTGTTATGGTGATCATGGCGCTTGATCATACCCGTGATTTTTTTCATAGCCAGGCATTCGCCGGAGATCCGCTTGATCCCGCAACCACAACTCCCATTCTATATGGCACGAGATGGATCACCCATTTCTGCGCTCCTTTATTTGTATTCCTGGCGGGCACGTCTGCATGGCTGCAAAGCAGGAGAAAAACAACCAGGGAACTGAGCAGCTTTCTGATCACCAGGGGCATATGGCTGATACTTATTGATGCCTTTGTCATGACCCTGATCACTACGGCTAATATCCATTTGGATGTGATCATCATACAAGTGTTGTGGGCCATCGGTATCAGTATGGTAATCCTGGGAATGATGATATGGTTGCCATTTAATGCTATTCTGGCTGTGGGCCTGCTCATTGTATTTGGTCATAATATCCTGGACTATGCTGAAGCCGGTAAAGCCAGTCTGCCATTCTGGTGGAGCCTGATCCACAGGCAGGCATTTTTCCAGTTATGGGAAGGCCAGGGCCTCTTCATCTTCTATCCGTTTCTTCCCTGGACTGGATTGATGTTACTGGGTTATTGCTGCGGTTCAATATTTACATCTTATGATGAACAAAAAAGAAGCAGGATATTATTGTGGAGCGGATTGGGTCTGTTAGGATTGTTTTTGATCCTGAGGCTGCCCAATATTTACGGGAACACAACGCCATGGAAGGAGCAGCCAACGGGCATGCAGACCTTGATGGCTATTATGAACGTGAATAAATATCCTCCTTCGCTTTTGTATATGTGTGCAACTATTGGCCCAGGCCTGATCTTCCTGGCTTTGGTAAAAGAAGTGAGAGGCAGGGTGGCAAGATTTTTCCTGGTATTTGGCAGGGTTCCGATGTTCTATTACATCGTGCATTTTTTCCTGCTCAGCTGCACAAACATTATTTTGTTCCTGGCACGTGGGCATACATTGGCAGATGGCATGAAGGGCATGCCCAACCTGCCCTTCAAGTTTCTGATTCCGAACGAGGGGTATAGCTTGCTGACGGTCTACCTGATGTGGATGAGCCTGGTAATATTCATACTTTACCCGCTCTGCAGGTGGTACGATAAATACAAAAGCAGTCATCCTGAAAAAAAATGGCTCAGCTACCTTTAAAAAGAGAGAAAAAGAGTCAGAGAGAAAGAGAGTCAGATGGTTTATCCTTTCTCTCTGCCCCTTTGACTCACTGACTCTCTTTCTTTTGGCCATCAGCACTAAAAAATTGCCGTTCCCCCCAAGAAAGACCGGGCTAGTCCATCTTTCCTTAATTTTATGATATGAAATTATGGGATACGCTCATACTTGCCATTAATACGGTGCGTTCGCATCGGCTGCGTACTGGCATCACCGTGGCGATCATAGCCTTCGGCATCATGGCCCTGGTGGGAATAATAACCGCCATAGAGGCGATGAACGCTAGTTTAAGAGAGAGCTTCTCTACGATGGGCGCGAATGCTTTCAGTATGCGTTTCAAAGAGCGCCGGATGCAGTTCGGAAGGGGTGAGGTAAAGAAAACAGATAAACGCACCAAGAAGGCCAAGAAATCAAATGAAGGCAAGATCATCACTTTCGAACAGGCCAAAATGTTCAAGCAGCGATATGAATATCCTGCTTCTGTATCCATCGGCTTGAATGGCCCGCGAAACCAGACCGTTTTCTTTGAGAATAATAAAACCAATCCCACAGTAACCGTCAATGGAGGTGATGAGAATTACCTGCTGTTGAATGGGTATGAAGTGGAATACGGAAGGGCCCTGAGTAAACTTGATGTAGAAAGCGGCCGGAATATTGCGGTGATCGGAAGTGATGTGGCAAAGAAATTGTTTGGTGACCGGCCCGAGCGGGCAGTTGATAAGGTGATCCGTGTGGGCAGTAATAAGTACAGGGTAGTTGGTGTAACCAAGGAGAAAGGTGCGAGTGCCTTTCTTCAGCTCGACAATGTGGTATTCACCAGTTATAACAATATCAGGAGACTGTTTTCAAGTCCAAATCAGAGCTTTAGCATAGCCGTGATGGTGGATGATGTGAGGGATATGGACCAGGCGATTGGAGAAGCGGAAGGAACATTCAGACCGATCAGGGGACTGGCAACTACAGAAGACAATAATTTCTATGTTGATAAGAGTGACAGTATTGCAGAAACTTTCATAAAACTGTTGGGTACAATTTCTGCTGCTGCCGGCGCCATTGGCTTCATTACACTGCTTGGTGCTGCGATCGGGTTGATGAACATCATGCTTGTAGCTGTTTCTGAACGTACGCGCGAAGTGGGGCTGATCAAGGCCTTAGGTGGTACAAAAGGAAATATCCGCCGGCAGTTTTTGTACGAATCGATCATTATCAGCCTGATGGGCGCCGTGATCGGTATAGTACTGGGTGTTGCTGTTGGAAACGGAGTTGGTGCTTTGCTGGATACGGGCTTCCTGATCCCCTGGAAGATCATGGGTGCGGGAATACTGATCTGTTCTATGGTAGGGTTATTTGCAGGGCTTTACCCGGCATGGAAAGCGTCCAGCCTGGATCCCATAGTTGCTCTGCGGTATGAATAAGCTTAAGTGTGCTGGCCGATTAGTATGATAGCCGGAGAATGCATTGGATAAACAAGAAAGAGCCTCGCAAACGCGGGGCTCTTTTATTGTAGTGAAATTTTTCTCTTCCTTATTTATCCAATGCATTCTCCGGCCAGCATACTAACCGGCTAACACACTTACTTGGGGTCTAATGCGCGTTTGATCCTTTCAGCCAGGTCTTGAAGGTGATAACGGCTCATGCTGTCAGGATATGAAGCCGCAGCGTTTACCAGTTCACTGCGAAGCTGGATCAGGTGTGCCCTGGTCACCGAACTGATGTCAGACTTCATTACGTCGGTTGAAGGGGTGATTGCCCCTCCGAATGAAATAGTGATCCCGCCGGATGTTGCAGCAGGGTTCACCAAGGCAGCCATTCTTTCTACATATGATTTCTGCAGGTTCCTCCTGAATTGGTCGATCTTCGCTTTTGCAGGTATTTCACTGAATATGCCTTTTTTCAGGTCGCTGTAATATTCATCCAGGTTGTAGGCATTATCATATCTGCCGGCCATATTCACTATTCTTCCCAGGCGTACGGTGGAAAGCAGGCTCCCAAGTGTTGCATCCTGAATAGAACTGACCTGGCTTGAAGCAGGGCTTGCGATCTTATTCATGATGTCCTTATCAAGCATCCAGGCTGGTGTAGTGAAAACGTTTTTCTGGATGAAACTAACGGCTTCTTTCTGGGTGGCTTTTGGAACCATTTCATAAACGTCACCGGTTTGCTCTACCGTTTTTTGTGTTTCGTAATATCCGCCAATATTTCTGCTCACGTGGCCTATGTAACGGTTATACTGTGTTGCAATGGCCCTGTACATATCACTGAGATTCTCATAGTGGTCAGCTTCTTCCTTCGTGTATTGGGGAAGATTGGTCATGATGCGCTTCAGGTTCTTGATGCCATACTCTGAAGCTTTCATGGCATTGTCTGAAAGGTCTTCAGATTGCGTACGCGGGTCGGCAGTGTTTCCATATTCGTAGGTGCCGAACCATATGCGCGGATTCTGCGCCATTCTTTCATTATATTTCTTGCTGAGCACTTTCTTTTCTTCTTCTTCATCTTTTCCCGGAACATAGCCATAGCCCCATTCGATCGCCCATTTGTCGTAATCTCCAATGCGGGGGAACAATCCAGCTCTTCCAATATTGTCTTCAGGCTGGGCTACATAGTTGAAACGAGCATAGTCCATGATCGAAGCCGTATGTCCATTGGCTTCTACCCAGGCTTTATCCCTGAGTTTCTCCACGGGTGTCTTGGAACTTGAGCCCATATTATGCCTCAGCCCCAGGGTATGACCTACTTCGTGTGAGGATACAAAACGGATCAGGTTGCCCATAAGATCATCATCAAATGTCATTTTCCGGGCACCCGGGTCAACCGCTGCAGTCTGGACGAAATACCAGTCGTGTACCAGTTTCATCACGTTATGGTACCATCCGATATGGCTTTCGATGATCTCACCGGAACGGGGGTCGTGGGCATTGGGTCCGTAGGCATTCTGGATATCAGAAGCGAAATACCTGATCACGCTGAAACGCGCATCTTCCAGGCTCATGGAACTGTCGTTCTCCGGCCATTCTTTTCCCATGATGGCGTTCTTGAACCCCGCTTTTTCGAATGCCACCTGCCAGTCGTTGATACCCTGGATCAGGTAGGGCCTCCACTTCTTGGGGGTAGCGGGATCGATATAGTATACAATTGGCTTGGCGGGTTCTACAAGTTCACCACGTTTCCATTTCTCTACGTCTTCAGGTTTAGGTTCCAGTTTCCATCTTACAATGAAGTTGGCCTGTTCCACTTTCTGTTGTTCATCGGAGTAAACCGTATAATCGTCAGCAAAATAACCAACCCTTGTATCGAAAAGCCTCTTTTTTGCGGGCAATTTAGGAAGCACGATGAACGAAGTGTTCATCTCCAGGGTTACCGCCCCGGCCGTGCTGGCCGCAGGTACCGATGAAGAAGGGAAGGGGGAGGGCGTCAGTGAGATCCCCGAAGTTGGGGATGCCGTAAAGGTTTTCACCGTTCTGATCTCCGTATTTATGGGGTAGGATTTTATAGTTTCGATATAAGACCTGTCACTGGCAAGTCCGCCAAGGCTCAGCCTTCTTTTCACACCAGCATTCAGGGAAACCGGCTGATTGTCACCTTTGAAGAATTCGGTAACATCTATGACCACTCCATTCGAATCTTTACCCAGTGATTTCATATCAAATGCCGCAGCGATAGGATCAACATTAGAGTTCCTGACCGCTTTGTAAATAGGCTGGCTGGAATCATTAGCTACTGAGATGAGGGTGACTACACGCAGGAACACCTTATTGTCGGGTCCTTTTTCAAACTGAACCACCTGCTGGTTAGCTACTTCGCCACCATAAACACCGGCACCTCCTGCTACTTTTGAGAAACGGGTAATGGCCATGATGTCCCGGCCCAGGATAGAATCTGGGATCTCGAAATAGTATTTATCGTCCACTTTGTGAACCGTGAAAAGACCTTTTGTAGTCTTTGCCTTAGCGGTTATGACCTCATTGTAGGGTTTTGGACCGGTTGAAGCAGATCTTGAGCCTCCCGGACCTCCATTGGGTACCTGGGCCGGTGTGGTGCCCGGGGCAGTAGGTGCCGGAGTGGGTGCGGGAGGGTTCTGGGGCCTCCTTTGTGCCTCGGCTTGCCAGGAGAAGGCTACTAAAACGGTAAAAAGAAGCATCCGCTTCAGGATCAGAGCAGTTTGCATATTTGATTTTAGTTTTAAAAAGTTGCGTAAAGTAGGCATTTTAAGGCTCCATATAGGGTTGTCTGCTGAAAAAGGGACCAAAGGTCCATTTTGTTGTTCAAAGGTTAACAATGGTAAGCTCAAAAAAGATCGGTCAATCCCCCACATTTCCCACATTTCCCACATTTCCCATATTATATTTATGGCCCTGCTAATTCGATTCAGACAATAAATTTGATGAGATGATTTTTTTTTAGAAAACTTACTATATTGTGTTCCCTTGAAAATATTTTTTCTACAGTCTCTGGTTAAGTAAAATGTATTTTTAATTAGAATTGTAGCATTGTTATCAAATCACCAAAACGAACATTTAAAAATTCAAAAAACAAAAGTCATGGCTGAGACAAAACCAACGGCAACTGCTGCGAAGGCGACAACATCTGTGCAACCCAAGAAGAGCAGTAACATTATTTCTATCCTGGCCCCTGTGCTCTGTATCATTGGTGGCTACATGATCTGGAGATTTATTTTGGGAGCTGACTCCGGATTCTCTAAGCCTGACCCCACTGGTGGTTTCTGGCCTGACCACAAAGGTCCCAAAGGTGCATGGTATCGTATGTACGAGGGTGGTATCATCGTTCCGTTACTGATCGGATGTTTCCTGATGGTAGTTGTTTTCTCTATCGAAAGATTCCTTACCATCTCCAAGGCCCAGGGTAAAGGCAATATTTCCGAGTTCATCCGCAAGGTGCAATATCACCTGGCTAATAAGAATGTTGATGCAGCGCTCGCTGAGTGCGACAAACAGCAGGGTTCTGTTGGTAACGTGATGAAGGCTGGTTTGCGTAAGTACAAAGAAATGATCACCAATGGTGAGTACAACACTGAACAGAAGATCCTGGCTATCCAGAAAGAAGTAGAAGAAGCCACTGCGCTCGAGTTGCCTATGTTGCAGAAGAACCTGGTGTTCCTGTCTACGCTGGTATCACTGGGTACCCTGGTTGCCCTACTGGGTACGGTAATGGGTATGATCCGTTCGTTCTCTTCACTGGGTGAAGAAGGTGGTGCGGGTGCAGCTGCCCAGCTGGCGGTAGGTATCTCAGAAGCACTTTACAATACCGCTCTTGGTATCGCTACCTCATCTTTCGCGCTGATCATGTATAACATATTTACTACAAAGATCGACAGTATCACTTATGGTATTGACGAATCAGGTTTCACCCTGACTCAGAGCTTTGCTTCTTTGTATAAGTAAAATCCTTTGGCATTTATGGAAAGATGCAGGTAATGCATCTTATTTAAAAAGCAAAAAACTGAAGTAAACATGCCAAGTGTTAAAATACCGAAGAAGTCGACCGACAATGATATGACACCCTTCGTGGATGTGGCATTTCTTATCCTGACCTTCTTCATGCTGGCTACCAAGTTCAAGCCTGAAGAAGCGGTGGAAGTGACAACGCCTGGTTCAGTATCTGCCGACGCAGTACCTGAAAA
>JAHEFC010000171.1:5782-8321 GCA_024640385.1 Sphingobacteriales bacterium | reverse complement strand
CTGCGAACCTGTGCCAGTCAGTCAGTAAGTTAGCCGGGACGTGCATCAGATAAGCGGGATAGTGTTCAATACGTTAACATACTTATCTGATACATTCCCTGGTAATCACACTAACCGGCTATCACGTTCTCCCGTGTTCCGTACCAGTCAACCTTCCGGCTGGCATACATTGCGATCGCCAGTATGAGGAAAAGGCCAATACTTCCTACCAGCAATGCGGTGTCTTCTAATCGCACAAGCACGAAAATGAATCCATATAAAATGGTCAACACGGTGGAAAAAATACCTGCCGCTCGCCAATTTCCAAAATGTGCTTTGACATACATGGAAATTAATAAGATGGTAGCAACGGCTGCAATAACATAAGCCAGATCAAAATATATGAACTCGCTGATAGAAAGCAAGAGAGTATAAAATATCACCAGCGCCAAACCGATCAGAATATATTGTACAGGATGCACCGGTTTTTTCTGCATGATCTCCACAATAAAGAATAAAGAAAATGTGAGACCGATCACTAAAATTGCATATTTCACCGTACGTTCTGTTTTTGCATACTGATCTGCAGGCTGCACCATGGTAACGCCAAATGCAAGCGTTTCCGGATCAAATTTGGCTTTGTTGAATACCCATTTCGCAGAGAACCCGGCATCGCTGACAGATCTTTCGGCAGGCAGGCTGTTCCCATCAAAAGATGGCGCCGGCCATTTGGACTGCAAAGCAAATGAACTGTTCCCGGCCAATGGAATGAAATGAAGCCGCTCACTGCCTTTTAATTTCAAACTGGTGCTGAATGGAATGGTTTTGCCAATATCAGCGGCACTGAGATCCAATGGGGCCGATAAGCCTGTTGAATCTATTTCACTACCTGGAAGTCCGGGCGACATCTCAATGTCTTTATCTCCTATCTTAATTAAGATCCTTTCTTCTATGCCTTTAAAGTCAGACAGGCCTATGCAGATCCTGGCATCGGCCCATTGCACCTGGCTGGGATCAATCGTTTCTGGAATACGGATGATGATATTGCCTTTCCCTTTGAGATCGGTATGATACAACAACACCTTGTAAATTGAACGTTGCCTCACCTGGTGTTCCAACTGCCCACTCATCTCGAGGTCCTCTGGCAGGATCCAGAACTTATCAGTATAGAGCGCCGGTTTACCCTGTGCATCATTGGCCGTATATTGATAAGGTATGTATAAGAATGGTCCTGACACAGTTTGGCTGGATGCCCATTTGGAGCTGACTTCAGCAGCCACTTCTTGTTGCCTTTGTTCCCTTTCGCTGACCAGGTTCATGATGAACAGGGTGGGTATCATCATTAAAAGGATCAGTACCCCGGTAATGATGCCTTTGATCAGTGTTTTGGACGACTGTGAACCTGTTCTCAAAATGAATTCCGTTTCCATTGTTTTGTTTTGAATGATGAGTTGATTTTTAAAGTGCTTTGTATTTCAAAGTATATGGATAAAAAAATTATTCCAGTGACCTGATCATTTTTTCCAAGGCATCCAGGTGCAGTTTGAATGCCTTTTCTCCGGCCTTGGTCACGGAATAGGTAGTGTTTGTTTTTCGGCCCACAAAACCTTTTTGAACTTTTATATAATTATTTTCTTCAAGCGTCTTGAGATGGCTTGCGAGGTTGCCGTCGGTCACCTTGATCAGTTCTTTCAGATCATTGAAATTGATCTCATCGTTCACCATCAGCGCGCTCATGATGCCCAACCTGACCCGGCTGTCGAAAACCTTATTCAGATGTTCAATAGGGTTGATCACGCTTCCCTCCTTTCATATTTCCACCACATCGCCACTCCATATACGATGTGAAGAATTCCAAATCCAAATGCCCAGAAATTTAGTCCTGAATCAACGAACCAAAGCCCGATAATGCCCGTAAGCAATTCTGCAAAGCCAAGGTATCGCACTTCACCCAAAGTGAATTTGCTTCCGTTGATCAGGGCAAGGCCATAAAAGATCAGTGATGCAGCGGGAATCAGGTCATATTGTTTCAGGTCCATCATCCGCCAGATCAGGAATCCGCCAGCGATCATGGGAATCAATGTATTCCACAAAAGTCTTTTGGCCACTGTGCCCCAAATGGCTACCCCATCTTTCCTGCTTTTCACCAGGGTCAATAAAACGGCACTCACAAAAGCAACTACAAATACCACGGCTGCAATGGTGATCAGTTCAGATCGCAAACAAGATGGACAATTATCGGAGGCCGAATAATTACTATTGTAATCTGTGATCTTTTGCCGGGCCAACCATGCTCCGGCTAGTGCACAGATCCCGGCAGCGATTCCGCTTATCCCACTTAAACTGATAAACCTGCTGCTGCGGTCCATGATCTTCCGGATATCCTGTAAGGCATCCAGGTTCTGCTGACTTGTTGACATTTAAAGTACTTTGAATTACAAAGTAACTCAAAGAATTCCATATTTCAAAGCCCTTTTTATCAAACAGCAAAAATCAGTTCACTGGAATAGCCCTTGCCTCACGCCTCTCGCCTATCGCCTATCATCACGCCTCTTGCCAA
>JAHEFC010000171.1:0-5772 GCA_024640385.1 Sphingobacteriales bacterium | reverse complement strand
TCAAAACCCTTTTTATCAACCGACTAAAATCAGTTCACTGGAATCACCTCTCGCCTTTCGCCTCTCGCCTCCCCCCGAAAAAAACATCTCATTTTACTAAATTTTTTAGCATTTTATCCTATCTTTATCGGTCCAAAGCATATGGATCCATCCAAAGCCGATATCATTGCCAGGTTGAACCAGGACATCCTCCCACTGCAGGGTTATAAACCTTCCCGGCAGGGTGCGCCGCAGGTGCTGGGTTTGGGAGCCATCGAAAATGCTTTCCCGAACAAGGTATTTCCCCTGGCTGCCATCCATGAGTTCTGTTGCAAGGATCAGGAAGATGAAACGGCAACAGGAGGTTTCATATCCGGCCTGCTGGCATCGCTCCTCCTTCATGGTGGTACAGCCGTTTGGATCAGCCAATCACCCATCGTTTTTCCTCCTGCCATGACTTATTTCGGTCTGAGCCCTGAAAAATTCATTTTCATTTCCATGCAAAAAGAAAAAGATATTCAATGGGCCATGGAAGAGGCGTTGAAATGCGGAGGACTCAGCGCTGTGATCGGAGAGATCAAAGATCTGAGTTTTACTGCCTCGAGAAGATTTCAACTGGCCGTTGAGAACAGTAACGTGACAGGTTTCATTATACGTCGAGATCCACGTCCATTGAATTCTACAGCATCAGTAACCAGGTGGAAGATCAGTTCACTACCGAGTGAATCGGCCGATGATCTTCCGGGCATCGGTTTTCCCCGATGGCAGGTGGATCTCTTAAAAGTAAGAAATGGCAGACCCGGTTCATGGAAACTTGAATGGATCAAAGGGAAATTCAGGTTGATCAGAAATGTAAACACAACCATTCATCAACCACAAAAGAAAACGGGATGATATGTCGAAGAGATTTTTATCTATCTGGTTTGATCATCTCAAAACGGACTGGTTCAGCATCCGCGAACCACGCCTAAAATCCATGCCCTTTGTTCTCAGGATCCCTTCACATGGAAAAATGATCATTAGTGCATCCAACATACTGGCTGAAAAAAATGGCATTACTACCGGCATGGCCGTGGCAGATGCCAGGGCCATTCTTCCGGGACTTGAAGTGCAGGATGATAAACCGGAACTGGAAGAGAAACTGATCAGGCGAATAGCAGAGTGGAGTATCCGCTTCTCTCCCTTTGTTTCTATGGACCTTCCTGATGGTATCATGATCGATGCTACCGGCTGCTCGCATCTCTGGGGAGGTGATTCTCCATACATGCATGATATTTTACAAAAGATCAACAGTCGCGGCTACTCAGCAGGCATAGCCATGGCAGATACGGCAGGTGCAGCATGGGGACTGGCCCGGTTTAGCGGTAGACCCTATGTTGCAGAAAAAGGTTTGCATGCCCATGCCATCCTCGATCTTCCCCCAGACGCATTAAGGATCGAAAATGAAATCATTGAAAGATTATATAAGCTCGGACTTCGCAGGATCAGGGATTTCATTGCGATTCCCCGTACATCATTAAGAAGAAGATTTGGAGATCCATTCATCAAACGTATCAACCAGGTCCTGGGAACGGAAGAAGAATTTTTTGAACCCGTTGTACCCATTGAACCTTTTGAAGAAAGATTACCCTGCCTGGAACCCATTCTGACCAGAACGGGAGTAGAAATCGGATTGAGAAGAACATTAGAACAACTCTGCCACAAACTTAGCCAGGAACAGAAAGGGTTGCGCAATGCATGTTTCAAAGCATACCGGGCAGATGGTCAGGTATCCGAGCTGAACATTTCCACCAGTCGTGCTTCACACCATGTTGATCATTTGTATCGATTGTTTGAAGACAAACTTTCTGCATTCAAAGTAGAGCCCGGTATAGAATTATTTACATTGACCAGTTCTGTTGTTGAAGAGCTGCCCCCTTTGCAGGAAAAGATCTGGGAGAGTTCAGGAGGATTGAATGATATCAGGCTGGCCGAACTGATCGACAGGTTATCCGCGCATAAAGGCCTTTTTTCCATTCAACGTTTTCTGCCGGCAGAACATCATCTTCCTGAAAAATCCATCCGGCCCGCTGTTTCACTGACTGAAGAAGCATCAACAACATGGAGAAAGGACCTCTTGCGGCCTCTGCAACTTTTATCACCTCCGGAACAGATCGAGGTGACCGCACCTATTCCTGATTATCCTCCCATGATGTTCCGGTATAAAGGGAAGATACACAAGATCAAAAAAGCGGATGGACCTGAACGGATAGAACAGGAATGGTGGATAGCGCGAGGCAGGCACAGGGATTATTATCAAGTGGAAGATGAAGAGGGAAAAAGATACTGGCTGTTCAGATCGGGCCACTACAATGAAACCAGGTCCCATAAATGGTTTTTGCATGGATTCTTTGCATAGGAAAATGTTATGAGTTATACGGAATTACAGGTCACCACCAATTTCAGTTTCTTAAGGGGCGCATCGCACCCTGAAGAGTTGGTGGAACATGCAGCTGAACTGGGATATACTGCCATCGCAATTACCGACCGGAATACATTAGCCGGATTGGTCAGGGCCCATGTAGCTGCAAAATCAAAAGGGATCAGGATCATTACCGGTTGCAGGCTGGACCTCCTGGATGGAACCAGCCTTCTCGCCTACCCCACTGACCTGGCTTCTTATGCAGGCCTTTGTTCGTTATTGTCAACCGGCAACCTTCGCGCAGAAAAAGGAGAATGCCATCTGTATAAAAAAGACGTTTACGATCATAAAGACGGGTTGAAATTCATCATCATCCCTTCTGCTGAACTTAATGAGGAATTTGAATTTTCCCATTCTTTTTATAAGGATGTGGAAGAATACCGGAAGATATTTGGAGAAGATGTTTACCTGGCTGCCACACGCACTTATAATGGGACAGACCTGAAGAAACTGCACATGCTGGCTGCATTATCTGATCGATCACAAATGCCTCTTGTTGCTACCAATGATGTCCATTACCATGAAAGCGGGAGAAGGGAATTACAGGATATCCTCACCTGCATCAGGGAAAAATGCACCATCCAAAATGCGGGCTATCGTTTATTGCCTAACGCAGAACGATACCTGAAACCTATTGATGAAATGCATCGTTTGTTCAGGCAATATCCGGATGCTATTATTCAAACCAATGAACTGGCTGCTGCCTGTCAATTTTCACTGGACGAATTAGAATATCAATATCCCAAAGAGATCACCAGGGAAGGACGTACTCCGCAGGAGGAGTTGACCATATTAGCCTGGGAAGGAGCCCGGAATTATTTTGGCGAACCCATTCCTGAAAAAACCAGGGCCGCGATAAACTATGAATTGGCTTTTATTGAACAGATGAATTATGCGGCCTATTTTCTTACCGTATATGATATTGTAAGATTTGCCCGTGACCGAGGTATACTTTGCCAGGGCCGGGGTTCTGCTGCCAATTCAACGGTTTGTTTTTGCCTGGGGATCACTTCCGTCAATCCGGAAAAATTCGACCTGTTATTTGAACGGTTTATTTCTGCCGCCAGGAATGAGCCTCCTGATATAGATGTGGATTTTGAACATGAGCGCCGGGAAGAAGTGATCCAGTATATCTATCAGAAATACGGTCGTGACAGGGCGGCCATTGTGGCTACTGTTACACAACAGCACCAACGGGGAGCGATCAGGGATGTTGGGAAGGCCATGGGCCTTTCTGTGGATACCATCAGCAGGATCTCCAGTTCAGTATGGAAATACACGGATGAATGGTTCGATGGCAATCGACTGCTGGAGCAGGGATTGAACCCTGCTGATAAACATCTTGCAAAAGTCATGCAGCTCACCAGGCAGTATATAGGATTTCCCCGGCAGTTGGGGCAGCATACGGGAGGTTTTGTGATCACCCAGCATAAACTCACTGAGCTCTGCCCCGTGTTGAATGCCCGTATGGAAAACAGAACCTGTATTGAATGGAACAAGGATGATATTGATGCCCTTGGGTTTTTAAAAATTGATGTGCTGGCATTGGGCATGCTTACCTGCATCAGGAAAGCATTCACACTGGCCAAAGAGCATTATGGTCTGGACCTCACGCTGGCCAATATTCCACAGGATGATGCTGCTGTATATGATATGATCTGCAAGGCAGATACGATAGGCGTATTTCAGATCGAAAGCCGGGCGCAGCAATCCATGTTGCCCCGTTTGAAGCCCAGGTGTTTTTATGACCTGGTGATTGAAGTGGCCATTGTAAGGCCCGGGCCCATACAGGGAGATATGGTTCATCCTTATTTGAGGCGTCGCAATGGAGAGGAGCCTGTGCAGTTCCCTTCCAAAGAATTGAAAGAAATATTAGGCCGAACACTTGGTGTGCCTTTATTCCAGGAGCAGGCCATGAAGATCGCCATAGTAGCGGCTGGCTTCACACCGGCCGAAGCAGACGGACTTCGAAGAAGTATGGCCACTTTTAAAGCGAAAGGACTGGTATCAAAGTTTCACGAAAAACTGATCAGGGGAATGACGGAAAGAGGCTATGAACCTGAATACGCGGAAAGGGTATTCAAACAACTGGAAGGTTTTGGCAGCTATGGCTTCCCGGAAAGCCATGCCGCCAGTTTTGCCCAGTTGGTCTATGTGTCGTCCTGGATCAAATATTATTACCCTGAAATTTTTGCCTGTGCTTTATTGAACAGTATGCCAATGGGTTTTTACCAGCCTGCCCAGATCGTTGGAGATGCAAGGGCCCACGGAGTTGATGTTAGACCGGTAGATATCAATTATTCCCATTGGGATAATGTATTGGAAGAACAATCAGGAAATTATTTTTCTTTAAGGCTTGGATTCAGGCAGGTAAAAGGATTGAAAGATGAAGAAATGATCGCCTTCAGTTCTGAAAGGAAAAAACATTTTTCTACTATCCATGAAATAAGAGACAGCAGTTTATCGGCCGCCACCATAGAGAGACTGGCAGATGCAGATGCATTCCGCTCGATCGGGTTGGATCGAAGGCAGGCGCTTTGGGAAGTATCTACCAAAGACCATTCAACGGGTGTATTTAAAGGAGAGCCTGCTCCTGCATCCATCCATGAACATGTTGAACTGCCCCAAATGAGCATGCCCGAGCATGTTGTGCATGATTATGCGGCCACTTCACTTTCTTTAAAGGCACACCCGGTAAGTTTCACCAGGGAAAAACTTTCGCAGTTGCACGTGGTAAAAACTGCTGAACTGGCTTCACTCAAAAACGGGGATCATGTTAAAGTAGCAGGTTTGGTACTGGTGCGACAAAGGCCGGGTACAGCAAAGGGTGTATGCTTTATGACCATTGAAGATGAAACCGGGTTTGCCAACCTGGTGATCTGGGAAAAAATGTTTGATCAATTCCGTAAAGAGATCCTGCAGTCCAAGCTGATCATGGTAGAAGGCAAGCTACAGATCGAAGGAGATGTGATCCATGTTATTGTCAGTGCCTGTTTTAATTTTTCAAAATTGCTTCGAAAACTGACTCCTGCCGCCAAAGAAGACCTGCCTTTACTTACACTTTCCAGGGCGGATGAAAAAGCTCCTTTGCCGGACAAAAGAAGTGAAGATGTTTTTTATGGCGGCAGAAACTTTCATTAGAGTTTATTAAATTACTCTATGAGTATTTTTGAACAGGTAGACCAATATATTTACGACAGATTCGCAAAAGAAGATGAAGCATTAAAGAATACCATTACGTCACTGGATAAGTATGGTATTCCCCAGATCAGTGTATCTGCCACGCAGGGGAAGTTCCTCCATGTAATGGCTAAACTTTGCGGGGCCAAACG
>JAHEFC010000170.1 GCA_024640385.1 Sphingobacteriales bacterium | reverse complement strand
AATGACCGGATCCTTTGGCATACTGTCAGATCTGATCATGATCGTTTCCGCATGGTTTTGGATCTGCCTTGGCCGGCCAGCCTGCAAACTGTCGTGCACCCGGTCCCTGACCTGGTTCATCATTCCTACCACCTGTTCGCTGTTGTTAAAATACATGACCTGGCTTTTCCCCTCGCTCTTTAGCATTTTCACTTCCACATTCGAGTCTGCCATTTTAAATCTGCTCCTGAACTGTTGGGCCTGTAAATTGTAAACGGTCTGGCGGAAATTCAACCCTGCTTTTACCTGCAGGAGGTTCTTCTCCTCATCATAACTTTTCTTCAGCCAGAACAGCTGGAATCCGCTTACCACAAGGATGGCAAACGTCATCAGTATCAGCAGAAAGCCGGAGTTATTTCGCTTCATCTGAACAAATGTAAGGCTGCATTTTCAGCATTTCAATCATCATTAACCTTAATTAACCTTAGAGTAAGCTCTGTTAACCCGAGGGGTACCCGGGTCCAAGTAGTTTTGAGAAAAATAATCAAGATGAAAAAAATAGGGACCCTGGGCATACTGCTAATGAGCGCAATACTGGCATCGGCACAAATGAAACAGGGGAAGATCGTTTATGAAAGAACATCAAAGCTCAACATACAGGTGAGCGATCCGGCATTTGCAAATATGATGCCGCCTGAAAGGAAGGAGAAATTTGAACTGCATTTTACTGATAATAAAACCCTGTGGCGCCCGGTTGAGGAAGGCCAGGAACCGGAAATGAATTTCGACAACGGGGGCGCCCAGATCAGGCTCGTCATGCCGGGATCGAATGACATCATGTTTGCCGATATTTCTTCCAAACGCAAGGTGGAACAGCGAGAATTATTCACGAAAACCTTTGTAATCGAAGACAGTATCCGCTCTTTTAACTGGAAGATCGGGCAGGAAACCAAAACCATTCTTGGGTATCCCTGCAGGAAGGCCACTTCCCAGAGAACGCAACAAGCTACCCGGGTGAATATGGATAATGGCGTGATGAAAAGAGAACAGGTCATTGACACCGTAAATGTTGTGGCCTGGTTTACCGATGCTATTCCTGTTTTTGCCGGACCTGACATTTACCAGGGCCAGTTGCCAGGAACCATACTTGAGCTTGATGTCAACCATGGAAGATCGACCTATGTAGCGCTCAGTGTTAGTCAGGATGCCGATGTGAAAAATATCAAAGAACCCAAAGGCAAGAAGATCAGCCCACAGGAGTTTGCCGCGGAAAGGGAAAAAATGATGCAGGAAATGGAGAAGAACAACGGAGGCGGGAATTTTAATATTCGCGTAGGAGGATAGGTATAGCAGGTTGCGGGTGGCAGGTTGCAGGTTGCGGGTGGCAGGTTGCAATTAGGCTGTATCCTCTATCCTGTACCCTGTACCCTCTATCCTATTTTCCAAAAACGGCCTTAACACTCAATAACGAAGTGGCCGCAATAACAACAACACCAAAAACAGTTAACCATAGTGGATGATGATAATCATTTTTTTTCAACCGGTGTGCTGCGATCAGCATAACGGTAAGGGCTAAAGGAAGGATGAAACCATTAAGCATTCCAACAACAACAAGGATCTTGACAGGCTGGCCGATGGCAATAAAGACGAGCGCAGAAACAAGGATGAAAACAGAGATGATCCATTTCCGAAGATCTGTTGCCCTGGGATGCAACGTTGAAATGAAACTGAAGGATGTATAAGCAGAGCCTGTTACCGATGTTATTGCGGCACACCACATCACCACTCCAAATAGTTTATAGCCTAAAGGCCCCGCTGCCAGCTGGAATACTGATGCTGCAGGATTGTTGGCCTGCAGTATGAGTCCCTGCGAAATAACTCCCAATGCGGCAAGGAATAGCAAGATGCGCATGGAAGATGCCAGCATGATACCGGATACCGCTGATCTTCGAACTTCTGGTATGGCTTCTTTTCCTTTAAGGCCCGACTCCAGCAGCCGGTGGGCACCTGCAAAACTGATATAGCCCCCAACTGTTCCTCCAACCAGGGTTATGATTGCACGGGCATCAATGGTTTCAGGCAGGATACTCCTGTAGGCTGCTGTCATTAACGGAGGCTCAGAAGTAAAACAAACATAAAGGGTCAGTGCGATCATCACTACGCCCAGCACCTTGGTAAATACATCCATCCATTTCACAGTATTGCCCAATAAGAATATCAGGATAGCGATCACGGCACTGATCGCAGCCCCTTTCTCAGCCGATATGCCCGTCAATACCTGAAGCCCAAGCCCGGTCCCTGCAAGGTTCCCGATATTAAAAGCAAATCCGCCCAGCACTACCAGCAACGCAAGCAGGTGGCCCAGGCCGGGCATCACCCCGTTGGCAACATCCTGCGCTTTCTTACCGCTGACAACAAGCACACTCCAGATATTAAGCTGTGCACCGATGTCAAGCAAGATGGAGATCAGGATCACGAACCCGAAAGAAGCCGCCAGCTGATTGGTGAATACAGCGGTTTGCGTAAGAAATCCCGGACCAATGGCTGAAGTTGCCATCAGAAATGCAGCACCTGTGATGGCCGACGTGAATTTCCTAGGCATGCCGATCCATGGCTTTTATGGTAAATCCGGCAGCTGATAAATTCCTGTTCAGCTCCTTTGCAAACAAATCGGATCCTTCATGATCGCCATGGATACAGATTGTTTCGACTTCTATATTGATCAGGTTTCCTGTGAGTGTTCTTACACGCCCTTCATGCAACATCATCATGACCTGTTCAAGTGATCTTTCGAATTCATGGATAATGGCTCCGGCTTTGGATCGGGGTGTAAGTGAACCATCGTCCTGGTATGTTCTGTCGGCGAACACTTCACTGCAGGTTCGCAAACCAGAATCTTTTCCCGCTCTGATCAATTCTGAACCCGATAAGCCATAGAGAATAAGTTTGGGGTCTGTATCTTTCACTGCTGATGCTATGGCCCTTGCATACCCGGGTAATTTTGCTGCCATATTATATAATGCACCATGTGGTTTAACATGATGAAGTTCAGCACCCAGTATCCTGGTAAATCCCTGCAATGCAGACACCTGATACAGAACAATATCGTAGATCTCTTCTTTTGATAACGCAATTTCATTCCTGCCAAATCCTTCAATATCATAGAAAGACGGATGTGCCCCTACAGCCACACCATGCTGAACTGCAAGTTCAACTGTGGCATGCATCACCATCGGATCCCCGCCATGAAAACCGCAGGCAATATTCGCGGAACTGATCAATGGCATAATGGATCCGTCGTTGCCGATCTTACTGCTTCCAGTGCTTTCCCCCATATCGCAGTTCAGGTCGATTCTTTTCATATCGAAAACTTGGTTCTTATATTTCTTTTCAAACGTATCAGTTCTTCCTGCCTGTTTATATATAATTCTTCTGCAACCAGCGGCGACACTTCCCTGAACCGGATCTTATCCCCGGGCCTCTTTTGCGCGAGTATAGGAAGATCCGCGTCTATCACCTGGGCTATCCTTGGATAACCACCGGTAGTCTGCGCATCAGCCATAAGTATCAATGGTGATCCATCGGGTATCACCTGCACCGTGCCCATCGTTACTGCCGTAGAGATCATTTCACTCTCTGCCACCTGCAACCCGCCACCTGCAACCTGCTCCCTCCGGAGGTCTCCTCCCTCCAACCTGACGCCCATCCTGTCTGATGAGTTGCTGATCGTAAAACGATCATTCAGCCACTTGTTCTGTGAAACCTTGTTGAATTGCTCCCATTCATGCCCACGCATCACCCTGATGCAATCCGTTTCTACTTCTTCGATCAATTCTATGGCGCCCCATTTGGAAACGACCACATTTTCACTCACCATGTTTTTAATAATGCTCCGGGAAACTTCCGACATCCCTGCAACCTGCAACCTGCCCCCTGCAACCTGCTTCTCTCCTGCCCCAACCGGCGCATACATGCTCCGGCTTCCCATCACCAGCGGCACGTCAAAGCCTCCGGCGATCGCCATATACATCATGCACCCTTTGTCTGCATATTGCATTTCAACAATGGTGTTTTTCGGAACGAAGATGCTTTTATGAACAGGGAGTGTGGTATTATTTCCCTCCCTACCTCCAAGGTCCTTACCTTGGAGGTAGGGACCTTGGAGGTAGGGGGTCGGTGAAATCACCATAGGAGCTGCGCCGCTCCCTGCAAATGCAATGAGGGCATCCTCGTTAAATTCAATACTCGCTCCATGTAACACAAATTCGAGAACAGCCAGATCGTATGAATTTCCGCACAGGAGGTTTGCCACCGCCGCAGCATGTTTATCCATGGCACCACTGACAGGAACGCCGTAACGCTGAAAACCCCTGCGACCCTGGTCCTGCACAGAACAATATATTCCTGTCTTTATTATCGTTACAGACATAGCTTATCCAGTTATGGAATAAAATTCAACTTCATCTCCGGGTTCAAAAAATGCTTTCCCTTCACTGAATAAAGGGATGGACGTATGCCCTATCACATACCAGCCACCCGGAGAATCGAATGGATAAATGCCTGTCTGATGGCCCGCGATAGCCACACTCCCGGCAAGCACTTTTGGCGACGGCACCGCTTTTCGGGGCAGCACCAGTTCATCTGCGAGCGTTCCCATATAGGGAAAGCCTGGCATAAACCCTAGCATATACACATGGTAGATACCTGAACTATGCTGGCTGACAAGGCTTTCAATACTGATCCCAAGCTTGCCAGCAGCAACTTCCAGATCCGGCCCGTCATACATTACAGGAACACGCAGATGCCGGACTTCAAATCTTCCGCTTTCAGTATGCCTGGCGGCAACACCTTCCAGGAATTCTGATGGATCATAACCTGTAACAAATGGATCGTAATAAACTGTGAGGGTATGATAAGCAGGAACATTTTCTATCCATCCGGGAAAAGGCCTTGTACAAATTCTGCGATCCGTTTCGAGAACCAATGCATGAATATCCCTGTCGATCTTTGATTCCCAGGAAATAGTGATAGCCCGTTCTGATAATCTGTAGGTCCGAACCCCCTCCATATCCCCAAGATAAGCAAATAAAAAACCGTGTCTCACCTCATTTGGTCAGCCATTCTATTACAGATCTGATTGCCTTGTCTTAAATCAAATAAAAAAACCGTCCCTTTTTAGGGGGACGGCGCCAAACACGTAGTTTCAGAGGTTATGTGCTGGCTAGTATCTTATATAAGTCGACCTTCTTCTGGCCTTCTCATAATGCTTTATCGCATAATAATCAGGTCGTTGAATGAGCTTTTGGAAGAATGCCTTTATGACATCTCCCAGGAAGAGTTTCTGCATCATATGGCTGGATTTATAGTTTGAAACGAATTAGCGTATGGATTATTATACAAAATATATAAAATATTAACAATCATTAACCTTATACCCAGATGTGTTAACCGGGCTCCCCTTTTTTCATAGCTAGTTTTAGGCCCGAAACAGGCACTATGAAAAGATTGGTCCTAATACTTGCAATTATATCATCTCTTTCTGTTAAAGCCCAACTTGGGGCCGTTAAAGGAAAATTAAAAGATACTGTTAGCGCACAACCGGTTATTGGGGCAACCATCACGTTGATGAATGCCAGTGACTCCTCACTGGTCAGTTTCACCATAACCGATTCTAAAGGAGAATTCAATTTATCTGCCATCCCAAAGGGCATTTACCGCCTGCTCATCACCCATGTCAATTACCACAATAGCCAGCGAAAGTTCTCCCTGCTTGAAAATAAACAACTGATCGACCTGGGAGAGATCCCGCTGGGCGACAAATTCAAGACCCTGGAAGAGATCGTTGTGGAGGCAGAAGCGCCACCCATAACGCTGAAAGCAGACACCGTTGAATATAACGCGGGCTCCTTCAAAGTACAGCCCAATGCCAATGTGGAGGATATGCTTAAAAAACTTCCTGGCGTCAAAGTTGAAAAAGATGGTACAGTAAAAGCCCAGGGACAAAAAGTAAACCGGGTCTATGTAGACGGGAAAGAATTTTTCGGCAATGATCCGAAGATCGCAACCCGGAACCTGCCAGCAGATGCTGTAGACAAAGTACAGGTCTACGACCGCATGAGCGAACAGGCACAGCTCACCGGATTTGACGATGGCAACAGTGAGAAAGCCATCAATCTGAAATTGAAAAAAGACAAGAAGAAGGGGCTGTTCGGGAAAATCAATGGGGGCGCGGGTACTGAAGGCCGATATGAAACAAGATTCAATGTCAACTCCTTCCGGAACCAAAGGCAACTTTCAGCCATCGGTATGGCCAACAATACAAATGCTGAAGGATTCTCTATCATGGATATCCTGAATTTCAGCAGCGGGAATTCAGGCATCCAGAAATCGGGCGGGAATATCTCAATTAACATAACTGCAGATGATCCAAACGCAGGCCTGATGGGAATGAATAATAATAATGGCATCAACACTACCAAAGCCGGAGGTATTAATTACAACAACCTCATAGGAAAGAAAACCGATCTCAGGAGCAATTATTTCTTCAACAGCTTCAATCCTTATGTTGAGCGAACCACGCAGCGCCAGTATATCCTTCCTGATTCTTCCTATTTTTATAACCAGAACAGCATCTCAGACAATATCAATAACGGCCATCGATTCAATCTCTCGGTTGAACACCGGTTCGACTCCTCCACCTCTCTGAAGATCAGCCCGTCTTTCAGCCTGCAATCATCTTCATTCGACTCAAGATCGATCTACCAAACGCTTACCGACAAACAGGTACTGACCAATGAAGGCGCTAATTACGGTTTAGGTAAAAGCAATGGATATAATTTCCGGAACGACCTTCTTTTCACAAAAAAATTTCGGCGCAAGGGCAGAACGCTATCTTTCAACCTCAACAATCAACTCAATGATATGCAGGGAGACGGACAGCAGAAATCGATCAACAGCTTCTTCGATCATGCCGGATCCTTATTATATAATGACAGCATTAACCAGGAAAACATCACTGCATCGGACCTGAAAGGGTATACCGCCAGAGCCGTATATACTGAACCATTGGGCAAAAGAACATTGCTGGAACTCAGCGGAAGCAAGAGCAATACCAACTCGAATTCATCCCGTACCACCTATGACTACAACAGCAATTCGGGCAAGTTTGACGAATTCAACGATCTATTGTCAAATACATTCTCTAACAACTACGGCTATACGAATGCAGGTGCGAAACTTCGCTACCAGAAACAAAAATTCTCGGTCTCAGCGGGTGCACAATGGCAGGAAGCATCATTAAAAGGGAAAGTAAATGCCGGAGGTAAAGATACCCTGCTGGCACAGAAATTCTACAATATCCTTCCAAACGCCAGGTTCCAGTATAATTTCACCAGGTTCCGCAACCTGACTCTCAACTACCACTCAAACACAAACCAACCCACGATAGCCCAGCTTCAACCCGTTCCGGATATCAGCAATCCGCTCAGTATTAAAATTGGAAATCCCTTATTGAAACAGGAATTCATCCAGCTGATTACGCTGAATTACATGTCTGTCACCCCCTACAAAGGATCAAATTTCTTTGTCTTTCTCACTTACAGGCAAATCGGTAACAGGATCGCCAACAGCGATTCGATATCAGCGTTAGGTGTCAAATACACCATACCAGTCAATGTGAACGGCACATACCAGGTCAACGGAGATCTGAACTGGGGATTCCCGGTATCGTCGATAAAAAAGACCACACTCAACCTGGGATTAAATGGCGGCGTATCCAAAGACATACAATTCATCAACAGGAACAGGAACAATATCAACACCTACCAGTTAAGACCAGAGATACGGCTGGAAAATAACGCCATAGAAAAACTGAATCTGGGTATAAATTACTCGTCAAGTATGTATCACACTAGATATTCGCTTCAGCCTTCCCTGAACACTAAATATTTCACGCACGAGATCGGTTCCTTTGTGAACTGGCAGTTGCCAAAGAATTTTTATTTCGCAACGGATTTCGCCTACCTGATCAACACACAACGAGCCGATGGATTCAATGCCGATGTGCCTTTATGGAACGCTTCGATGAGTAAACAGTTTCTTAAATACAACCGTGCAGAATTGAAAGTTCGTGTATTCGACCTGCTCAACCAGAATGTGGGAATCAACAGAACAAGTAATAATAATTATATCGAAGATACCCGCACCAATATCCTCCGGAGGTATGTCATGCTGAGTTTTACTTACAGCTTATCCAAGTCAGGTTTAAGCAGCGGGAATGGTGGAGGAAATATCCGCATCATTCGGTAGACCGGACTCGTGTGCAAAACGGTTAGTATGCAAACCG
>JAHEFC010000169.1:5334-8325 GCA_024640385.1 Sphingobacteriales bacterium | reverse complement strand
GTTCACGTCTATTGACGCTGTAGTAGCACCATTACTCCACTTATAGGAAGCACCGCCTGAAGCTGTCAGGGTTGTGCTGCCACCAAAGCAGATCACGGTATTACCAGCGATATTGATAACAGGAAGCGGGTTAACCGTAACGGTTGTACTCTTTGAAGATGTACATCCTTTTCCAGACGTCACCTCAACACTGTAATCTGTTGTAACCGTAGGAGCAACTTCAATCGATGATGTTGTTGCGCCATTACTCCACTTATATGTAACTCCACCTGAAGCCGCCAGGGTGATCTTGTCACCATAGCAGATCGCTGTGTTTGGCGTCAGGCTAATCACAGGAAGAGGGTTAACCACAACTTCAATACTCTTTGAAGCCTGGCAATTGGCACCGCTGGTAACCTCTACAGTATATGTAGTAGTTGCAGCAGGCTTAACTGTGATAGAAGCTGTTGTTTCACCAGTGCTCCAAACGAAGCTCGCTCCACCTGATACGGTCAGGGTTGTTTCCTCACCTGCACAGATCTCAGCTTTACCACTGATACTAACTATAGGTTTATCATTCACAAGAACTGACACAGATTTTGAAGCCTTACAACCTGCAGCAGTTGTCACCTCTACTGAATATGTAGTGGTGGCTGAAGGATTCACGTCTATTGACGCTGTAGTAGCACCATTACTCCACTTATAGGAAGCACCGCCTGAAGCTGTCAATGTTGTGCTGCCACCAAAGCAGATCACGGTATTACCAGCGATATTGATAACAGGAAGCGGGTTCACCGTTACTGTTGTACTCTTAACTGAAGAACATCCTTTCGAAGAGCTTACTTCAACGCTGTACGTTGTTGTTGCAGCTGGAGCAACTTCAATGGAAGATGTTGTTGCGCCATTGCTCCACTTATACGTAGCACCACCCGAAGTTGTCAGGGTGATCTTATCACCATAACAGATCGCTGAGTTTGGCGTCAGGCTAACCACAGGAAGAGGGTTAACCACAACTTCAATACTCTTTGAAGCCTGGCAATTGGCACCGCTGGTAACTACTACAGTATAAGTAGTAGTAGCTGCCGGCTTAACTGTGATAGAAGCCGTAGTTTCACCAGTGCTCCATGAAAAACTTGCACCGCCAGAAGCAGTCAGGATTGTTTCCTCACCTGCACAGATCTCTGCCTTGCCACTGATATTCACTATAGGCTTATCATTCACAGTTACGGTCACACTCTTGGAAGCCTTGCAACCCGCTGCAGTTGTAACCTCTACTGAATATGTAGTGGTGGCTGACGGGGTCACGTCGATCGAAGCTGTAGTAGCACCGTTGCTCCATTTATAAGAAGCACCGCCTGAAGCTGTCAGGGTTGTGCTGCCACCAAAGCAGATCACGGTATTACCTGTGATATCGATAACAGGAAGCGGGTTCACTGTTACTGTAATAGTTTTGCTGTCTTTACATCCTTCCGCGTTTGAAAATTCAACGGAATAATCTGTTGTGGCAGCAGGGTTGACAGTGATGAACGAAGTTGTAGCTCCGTTGCTCCAGAGATATGAAACACCGCCGCTTGCAGTAAGCACGGTGCTGCTGCCGTTACAAATGGTTGTATTGCCTGAAATGGCTGCAACGGGAAGATCGTTAACAGTAGCCACTACCGGAGTTCTCTCACTCTCACAGCAATTGAGACAGGATACATAATATGTTGTTGTTGCACTGAGGGCAGGAGTTTCAAAAGAAACACCGGTACCCACCAGGTTACCATCTTTATCGTACCACTTCAGTGTACCACCGGTACAACCTGATGCGGTAAGTACCACTGTACCAACACCGCAACGGGAAGCACCTGTTGCGAATGGTGCAGAAGGAATGGATGAATTAACAGTATATGTAAATGTACATGTATGTGAAGGCTCACCAGTATCCAGGTCTCCATCATTATTCTTATCGTCATATACCGTAATGGTCCTGGTGATATTCTGCTGGGAAGCACTGCACTGTACCACGGAAGCGTTATCTGATGCAGTGAAACGAAGTGTGCCACATGGGAATGCACCCATATTGATATTATAAGGTGCAGCTTTTAACTGTGCTATGGTAGTTGGAATAGCTGGTATGCTATTGAAATTTGAGCAGCTGAAAGTACCCAGATCGGTATTGGCAGGGCAACTCACATTGAAATCACAACAGCTTCCTACCAGTACATTGTATGTTCGGGTGTTGACTTGTTTAACAGGCACATTATTATCTGTAACCGTCAGGGTAACACCATAAGTACCTGCAGCAGCATAAGTCTTATTAGGACTTGCCTGGGTGCTGGTTGTACCGTCTCCGAAATTCCATGAATACGAATATGCAAGTTCCCCTCCAGTTGTTTTATCTGTGAACTGGATGGACTGAACACCTGTATTGGGGGCACAAGTACCAGCATAACTGAAATCAGCCACCAATGGTCCAACAACCCTGATGTTGTAGGGATACTGGTAACATTTCGGTGAAAGTGCAGCGCAGTCGTATGTATTGGTCACAGGATTGTAACGGTTACATACTTCATAAACGCCGGGAACGGTCGGGGCCGACTGGCTCCAGCCCGTAAATGCATTCCTGATCTCGATCGGTTGTCCGCAGCTGAAATTTAGCGGTTCGTCGATCCTGACTGAAGCGGGACCCTGGTTAAAAGTTTGCGCATAACACTGGTAGATCTTTTTCACGAACACATTGTTCACGTAGAGATCACCGGTAATGAGAAAACCATAACGTGTTTGTGAGATAATGTTAAGGTTGAATTGAAGATAAAGATTACTCATTAATGCGCCGGGCGTACAAGACGCCGTAACCGGAACTCCGGCACCATCAACAAGGAACACTTTTTCAATTCGTACATCACCGGATGTGCAGCTGGGACAGATCTCATTTACGATTCCGCTTTCGGCAATGATCTGGGAAGAAGCACTGTTGATCATCAACAGCATCCCCGCCAGGAAGGCCAGGAAGCGTAGCCGCTGTCCGGT
>JAHEFC010000169.1:0-5324 GCA_024640385.1 Sphingobacteriales bacterium | reverse complement strand
AGGCATGTAAAACTGCTCATAAAGGTACTTTTTGTGTAATGGAGGTAATTTGCTTCCCTGTTTTTTCAGGGGGCAATTTCAAGGGATCGATTGGAGCAGATATTTTTAAACTGGCCTGTTGAGGACGCAGCATTCAGATCAATAAGAACTGGATAATGGAGGAAAATTCAATGAAGGAATTGGAGGAAATCGTTATGATATTGGAAGCTGCTTCAGAATATGAAAAGCGCTGTAAATGCAAAGGAAGTCCTAATTCAAATCCCACACAAGGCATTTCCGATGAACAGCCTTTTTCGTCCGACGAATGGAAAACTCCAAATAAGTCAAAATCTAAGTTCAACTCCCCCGATACGATAATTGACTGACAGTGAAAGATTAAATCATAATTTTACATTTCATTATGGCAGAAGATCTTACAATAAGCAACGGCTCAAAAGAAGAAAAATACCATGCGATCATCCCCCAGATCAAAGGCCTACTGGAAGGTGAACATGATCTCGTAGCCAACCTGGCCAATGTGGCTGCAGCATTGAAGGAACAGTTCTCCTGGTGGTGGATCGGATTCTATCTTGTAAAAAACAATGAGCTGGTACTGGGACCATTCCAGGGGCCTGTAGCCTGTACCCGGATAAAAAAAGGAAGAGGTGTATGCGGAACTTCATGGGCTGAAGGAAAAACACTGATCGTAGAAGACGTAGAGAAATTTCCCGGTCATATCGCATGCAGCAGTTTATCGAGATCTGAGATCGTGGTACCCTTGATACATAACAATGAAGTGTGGGGAGTACTGGATGCAGATTCTGAACACCTGGCACATTACAACGAGGTAGATAAATTATTCCTGGAACAGATCGTCAACCTGCTCAAACCTGAATAAACCATTTTATGAAAGCCATAACTGCGGCCATATATTGCCTTTTCTGTTTTGCAGCATGGTCTCAATCAACTCCGATCAAAATTCCCAGGAATATATTGGAAGATAAGATAAAGGGTGGATGGGCAGGACAAACCATCGGGGTCAGCCTGGGTGCCCCATATGAGTTCAGGTACAATGGAAGTTTTATCCAGGACTATGTTCCGCTGACCTGGCGACGAGGTTATGTGAAAGAGATCATGACCAATGAACCGGGGATCTACGATGACCTTTACATGGACCTGACCTTCGTGGATGTGTTTGAGAAATACGGGCTTGATGCGCCAACTGACAGTTTTGCCAATGCTTTTGCAAGGGCAGACTACATGTTATGGCATGCAAACCAGGCTGCCAGGTACAATATTCAGCATGGCGTCAAAGCTCCCGCCTCCGGCTTCTGGAAAAACAATCCACATGCAGATGATATCGATTATCAGATCGAATCCGATTTCTCCGGATTGATGAGTCCAGGCATGCCACAAACAACAGCGGTGATAGGTGATGAGATCGGACACATCATGAATTATGGTGATGGCTGGTACGGGGGGATTTATGTTGGCACGATGTATTCACTGGCATTCATTTCATCGGATGTAAAATATGTAGTTACTGAAGCGCTCAAATCAATTCCGGAGAAAGCCAGGTTCAGGCAAATGATCAGTGACGTCATTAACTGGCATGAGCGGTTTCCGGACGACTGGCATTACAACTGGATGGAGATCCAGAAAAAATGGTCGGCCGAAGTTTCATGTCCTGATGGTATTTATAACGCATTCAATATCGATGCGCCACTCAACGCAGCATATGTAGTGCTTGGTTTATTATACGGCAGCGGTGATATAGGAAGAAGTATGGAGATCACCACGCGGGCAGGGCAGGATGCAGACTGCAATCCTTCCACTGTTGGTGGCATCCTTGGTACGATGATCGGTTATAAGGCCATTCCGCCTTATTGGATGCAGGGTCTGGAAGGTGCAGAGAATATAGATTTTAAGTACACGAGCATGTCGTTAAACAGGGTTTACCAGATAGGTCTGAAACATGCCATTCAAAACATAATAAAACACGGTGGTAAGGAATCTGGAAACGATGTGATCATCAATGCCGAGCCGGTTGTTCCGGTAAAATTTGAACAGGGATTCACAGGCCTGGAAAAAGTAAAAGAACTCAGGTTGGGTGCCTGGGATAAAAATGAAATCAACTTTTCTTTCGAAGGAATCGCCTTTGTAATAAAAGGGAATGTTGGGAAAAAGAAAAATGAACTACCTGAAAAAGATATTCGCATTAAACTGACTATAGACGGGAAAACTGAAAGCCTGGTACTGCCTACCAATTTTCAACGCCGCAAACACGATATATACTGGAACTACGACCTGGCTAAAGGAAAGCATGACGTGAGGCTGGAAGTTGCAGAGCCAGATGCTGATTACAGGCTTGATGTATCGGAGGTATTTTATTATCAATAATCCACCATTCGCTATCGCTGTTTCAACAACTCATCAACAGTAGCATTGAACTCCCTTTTAAACGCTTCATGATGTTCCCCGGCACCAGGGCCATCAAACCCCGGATGCACTTTTTTTACTTTTCCGTCTTTTCCTATAAAGATCGTTGTGGGAAATGCTTTGATCGGTGTCATCTGTGGAAGGGTTTTTTCTGTACGCAGGGAATCACTGGTAGTGACTCCGGTATTTAGAAAAGGATATTCCACCTGGTATCGCTGTTGGAATTTTCGTAAGGTCTTTTCGGCTTTCCTGAAATCTTTTGAATATTCATAGGCCAGGCCGATCACCTCCACACCCCGTTGCCTGTTCTTCTTATGCCAGTCACTTAAGAAGGCCGTCTCATCCATGCAGTTCGGGCACCATGATCCCATGATCTGCAGCACTACCACTTTATTTTTATAGCGGTCATCATCAATTGAAATCATATTTGAATCGAGATCCGGGAAGCGAAAATTCAGCCTCTCCTCTCCTTCTTTCAGATACATCATGGCCCCAGAGGATTCCACTTTTGCCTCAGGATCTTTTACCGCAGTCCAGTACTCCTTATACTTTGGACCCGAGCAATAGATGCCATTTCCAATACTGCCATCAGGTTTGATCTTCGCACCAAAAAAATAAGCATGGCTGCCATCAAAACAAGAAAGCAATAACGAGTCACCTGTAACGATCCCCTCCAGGAATCTGTAATCCCCTGAAGGGTTCAGGAAAGTTCCGGTCAGTTTATTATTCTCCTGCCTGAACTCAGCCACCGAACTTCTTTTAGTACCATCGGTTTTTGTAAATTCAACCGCGTAACGGCCACTGATATTGGACCTGGCCTTTCCATTCACCTGCTCAAATCTCCATGTAATTCCCGGAGTAGCTTCGACCGGCATTACAAGATCCGCCGTTGTTGTTCCCTTATACCAGTATCCTTTCATCGATCTATCTTTACTAACGCTCATGGACAGTCGAGAATCAAAGAATGGCATGTCAACCAACAGCGAGTCGGATTCTATCCTGATGCTGTCAACCCTTAATTTTTCCGAGGCGTTTCGGATAAACCAAACCGTCTTATTCTTCACGGTACTGGCCGTCATATTAAAGACGATGGGAATACCGTCTTCCCTGGGCATCACCACCCTGTAAGGAGTCTGGGCATGGGCAAAAGATACGAGGGTGATAAGTACGAGTAAAGATCTCCGCATGCGCAAATCTAGTGAGGAACTGAATAAAATGCTGTTCGGTATAGTTAAAACTCAGATCAGCCCCCCAGGTTTTCAAACATATCTAGGGTCATCTTTTCGAGATCGTACTCAGGCTTCCATCCCCAGTCCCTGCTGGCGACAGAGTCATCAATACTCTGGGGCCAGCTGTCTGCAATGGCCTGACGGTAATCGGGTTTATAGTTGATCTCGAAACCGGGCACGTGGTTTTTTATACAGGCCGCGATCTCTTTAGGTGAAAAACTCATACCGCTGATATTATATGATGTACGAACTGTGATCTTTTCTGCCGGTGCTTCCATCAGTTCAATAGTAGCCCTGATGGCATCGGGCATATACATCATGGGGAGATAGGTATCTTCCTTGAGAAAACACTCATATTTTTTTTCCTCCAGTGCTTCGTGAAATATCTCAACAGCATAATCTGTAGTGCCTCCGCCGGGGGAAGATTTATAGCTGATCAATCCGGGATATCTCAAACTGCGTACATCGAGGCCGTATCGGTGGTGAAAATAATTACACCAGAATTCACCAGCAAACTTGCTGATCCCATACACAGTGGTGGGCTCAATGATCGTTTGCTGGGGGCAGTTCTTTTTAGGACTGGTAGGGCCAAACACCGCAATGGAACTTGGCCAGTACACCTTGCTGATCTTTTCTTCACGCGCTATGTCGAGCACATTGAGCAGGCCAGTCATATTCAGGTTCCATGCCAGGGGAGGATTCTTCTCTCCTGTGGCTGAAAGTATGGCCGCCAGTAAGTAGATCTGTGTGAAATGCTGCCGGATCACCTGTACGTGGAGCATTTCCTTGTTCATGACATCCATACTTACGTAAGGCCCGGTTCCCTTGAGCAGTTCATGTTCTTCGCGCAGGTCTGAAGCCACCACATTCACACCGCCGTATATTTTTCTTAACGCCAGTGTAAGTTCCACTCCAATCTGGCCGCAAGCTCCGATGACAAGTATCCGTTCTTTAACCATACCCTGTATTTAGGGGGTAAAAATAAAGAAGCCCCGCCACGCAACAAGTTATTTCGTTTACCCTGCATATTTTTATCACCCTGCAACCCGCAACCTGCAACCTGCAACCTGAACTATTCTCCCTTATCTTTGCCCCATGGAAAAATTCCTGGCCAACCTGTTCGCAGATCAGCAATACGATGCCAATAATTTCTTCCTGATCGCAGGCCCCTGTGTTGTTGAAAGTGAAGAGCTGATCATGGAAGTGGGAGAAAAAGTTTCCGCAATCTGTAAGAAGCTGCAGATCCCTTATGTGCTGAAATCATCATACCGAAAGGCCAACCGGACCAGCGCATCTTCATTCACCGGACTCGGCGACGAGAAAGCACTTTCCATACTGCGAATGGCAGGAAACCGGCTGGGCCTTCCTGTGACCACCGATATTCACGCCCATGAAGAAGCAGCGCTTGCAGCTGAATATGCTGATATACTCCAGATCCCCGCTTTTCTTTGCAGACAAACGGATCTGCTGGTTGCTGCGGCAAAAACCGGCAAGATCGTGAATGTCAAAAAAGGACAATTCGTTTCCGGAACGGCTATGAAATTTGCTGTTGAAAAAATCAGAAACGCCGGCAATGATCAAGTGATGCTGACAGAAAGGGGTAATAGTTTTGGTTACCAGGACCTGGTGGTGGATTATCGCAATATTCCCTGGATGAAAGCCCATGCAGTCCCTGTG
>JAHEFC010000476.1 GCA_024640385.1 Sphingobacteriales bacterium | reverse complement strand
GGTAAATATTGAGCTTAGATTTGTTTTTACATTCAGGGATGAACATCCCCTCAAAATTTTACTTGTTATATTTTAATAGATTCGACGTAATCCTTTCGCGGTTAGGCTCCTGCCAATCTGGTAATTTTAACCCTTTGCCCAGCTGCTCTAAACTTTCATCCACCGTAAAGCCGGGGCCTGAAGTAGCCACTTCAAATAATACACCGCCAGGTATACGAAAGTAAATTGACCGGAAGTATTTACGATCCAGCACTTCTGTTACATGTAAAGCCCACCGGTTTTCCATACTTGCTTTAATCCTAAGAGAGTCCTCCACGCTATCTACCCGATGGGCCACATGGTGTATTGTTCCAAGTCCATTAACCCCTTTGCGGGCTTTGGGATCGGATTTTACAATCAGTGTATTACCGGGGCCACCGGCTCCCGCTTCGAGCAGGGTCATATCACCATTTTCCTTTTTTACCGCATACCCAAAGGCTTCAAGGAAATCATTCACCATTACTTTGTCATGGACCAATAACATAGCATGATGCATTCCCCTGATCGCTTCTGCTTCGGTGATATCCTCATAAACCCAAACCGGCTCCCGGTGGTCAGCATCCGAACCAATCAACTGTATATGGAGCCCGGAAGGATCTTTGAAATCCAAAACTCCCAGGTTGAAAAGGCTGTCTTCTGTGAACGGGATTCCAAATTTATTTAACCGGTCTTTCCAAAAATCAAGGCTGGCTACCGGTACCGAAAAAGCAGTATGAGTGGCCTGTCCTGCACCTATTATTCCATTGCGCACCCCTTGTCCCTTGTAAGGAAAAGTAGTAAAAACCGTAGACGGTGATCCGATCTTATTGGCATAGTAGAAATGGTACACCTTCTCATTATCGAAATTAACCGTTTCCTTTACCAGTCTCAATCCGAGGGCCTTTGTATAAAAATCATAATCCTCCTGTGCATCATTCACTGTTGCAGTAATGTGATGCAGTCCTTTTACTAATCCTTTGATTTCCATTTTTCTTAACATTTTATTTTATCAACATCATTTTTACTTTTGCCAACTCATCTTCATTGATGAGATGTCCCATACCGGGATATATTCGTTTATCCACCTTAGCTCCCATTGCAGCAACCACTGAAGCAGAATCAACCAGGCGCTGTAAAGGAATATGTGAATCCGAATCGCTGCAACCAATGAATATTTCAGTGCCGGCAAAATCACCGCTATAATTGCTTTCATCAATTACAGGGCCAATTAGCCCTCCGCTTAACACCATTACGCCTGCATATTTTGTGGCATTCCTTGCGGCATAGTCAAGGGCAAGGCATGCTCCCTGTGAAAAACCAAGGAGGAAGATGTTTTCTTCCCCAATGCCTTTTGATTTGATATGTGCTACTACTTTTCCCATGTTCTCCATGGCAGCATCCAGCCAGGGCTGATTTTCCTCCGTAGAGGCGAGGAAGCTCTTTGGATACCAGCTATTGTTGGTTGCCTTTGGAAATATTAGTGCCATACCCGGATCATCCACGACCCCGTTGGCAAGCAGCAGCATTTTGTCAGAAGCATCTCCCCTTCCATGTACAAAGATCATGGCACGATTAGCTTTCGACAAATCGGCACCTGCGTAAACCGTATTTTCAAATTTGTGTAGATCCTGCATATATCATTCTATTTTAACCTTGAAAGCGTTAGTCAACATTTTCACCATGTCCTTCCAAGTGCCGGGAGCAACATTTTGGTAAATTTTTAATTCGATTTTAGTTCTTGTTTTGTTGATTTCGCTTTCCCGAAAACCATTCCTTTTTTACCAGGTTGAATGTACAACCACTTTTCTTCATTTCCGCTTAAATATAAATATCCAGTTTCAACTCAAACCATCCTCAAATATTGCCAACGTTTTTGATTTCACTGCTTCCTTGCTAACTCCGGGCATCAATTCAATAAGGGTTAGCTTTCCTTCCCGAAAAGCAAACACGGCAAGATCTGTAATAATGATATCCACTACGTTTATTGCTGTTAGAGGCAATGTACAGCATGGAACAATTTTTGAAGACCCGTCAGGGTTGGTATGGGTCATGGTAATAATTAATTTTTTTGCGCCACCTGCCAAATCCATCGCACCTCCTACTCCTAATAATGGTTTTCCCGGAACAGCCCAATTTGCAAGATTAGCTCCTTCATCCACTTCAAGTGCTCCCATGATCGCTATATCGATATGACCACCCCGGATCATCGCAAAAGAATCTGCGCTATCAAAATAACTACTGCCTTTTAAAGCGGTCACAGGTATCTTTCCGGCATTAACCGGGTAGTCCATTGCTCCGGCATTACCCGCGGGTTCGGGCCCTACACCGAGCATTCCGTTTTCTGTATGAATAATAATGCCATCTTCCGGCTTTATCAAATCTGCTACTAAGGTAGGAATACCAATGCCCAGGTTAACGATATCTCCTTTCTTCAATTCTTTGAAGGCCCGGCGTGCCATATTCATTCTTCCTTCATCCACTTTTTTAGAACTGTTATTAACAGATGAGGATGATCCCAGGTCTTCCAATTTTAAATGAGCTTTTACGAGGTAGTCAACATAACATCCGGGAGTATGAATATTTTCCGGTTCTATCTCACCAACCGGAACAATCTGCTCTGCTTCAACAATTACCAAATCCGCAGCAGTAGCCATTGCTTTATTAAAATTTTGTTCCGTCATTCTGTAGGTAAGATTGCCCGCTGTATCGGCCTTCCAGGCACGGATAAACGCTATATCAGCATAAAGTGCCTTTTCAAATACATATGCTTTGCCATCAATGATTTTTAGTTCCTTATTTTTTGCAAGATCGGTACCAGCACCGGCAGGTGTAAAAAAACCACCAATGCCGGCACCTCCTGCACGGATAGCTTCTGCCAATGTACCCTGTGGCAAAAGTTCATATTCCACTGCACCGCTTTGTGCTGCCTTTACGGCATCCCCATTGCTGGTAAAAAATGAACCAATTATTTTTTTTAGCTGCCCATGCAACAGAAGTTTACCTCCTCCCAAATTTTGTTCACCTACATTGTTCCCGATATAGG
>JAHEFC010000168.1 GCA_024640385.1 Sphingobacteriales bacterium | reverse complement strand
AAATATCCAGGGAGCAGGCACGTGCAGTACGATGCTATTTCGTACAGTGGTATGCTCCTGGCCAATGAAGCCACTTACGGCAAAAGAGCCATTCCGTCTTATCATTTTGATAATGCCAAAGTGATCGTCAGCCTCGATGCTGATTTCCTGGGAACCTGGCTGAGCCCTGTTGAATTTGCACGTCAGTACAGCGCGGGCAGAAAGGTTGATCCTTCCAATGCACAGATGAGCAAGCATATCCAGTTTGAAAGCAGGCTTTCTCTGACTGGTGCAAATGCTGACGACAGGTTCGTTCACCGTCCTTCCGAAACTGCAGCAGTGGCGCTGAACCTGTTATCACGTGTAGGTGGTGCGGTCACCGCTCCTGCGATCGCGGATGCCAGGTTGAAAAAAGGCCTTGATATGGCTGGCAATATGCTGAAACAGGCTGGTGGTAATGCGCTGGTTGTTTCAGGCAGCAACGATGTAAACGTTCAGATCCTCGTGAATGCCATCAACGAAGCCATTGGTGCTAACGGTAAAACTATAAACTGGGGAACCACGATCAATACTGCACAGGGTATTGATAAAGACATGGTTCAACTGGTGAATGATATGAATGCAGGCAGCATCGGTGCTTTATTTGTACACGGTGTTAATCCTGCATATGACTATTTTGACGGTAAGAAATTTGCAGACGGACTGAAGAAGGTGAAGGTTTCAGTTTCTTTCAATGATAAGGAAGATGAGACAACACAGCTCTGCAAATATGTAATTTCAGATCATAATTTCCTGGAGAGCTGGGGCGATGCAGAAGGCAAGTCGGGATATATCAGCTTTATCCAGCCTACTATTGCTCCCTTGTTCAAAACCCGTGCATTCCAGACTTCATTGCTGAAATGGAGCGGTAACAATATTGAATACGCAGATTATCTTAAGAAATACTGGATCGCCAAACTGGGAACCCAGGAAGCATTTGATAAAGCGCTGCAGGATGGTGTGCTTGAAACACCTGCCGCAGTGGCATCTGCTCCCTTCAATGGTACCGCCGTGGCTGCCGCAGCATCAGCAGTGGGCCTTGCCAAAAAAGGCGGTAAAACCGAACTGGTGATCTACCAGAAGAATACGATAGGAAGCGGTAAGGAAGCCAACAATCCATGGCTGCAGGAATTGCCGGACCCCATAACAAAAGCAACCTGGGACAATTATGCGATCATTTCTTTTGCCATGGCGAAGGAACTGGGTATAGTGCTCGACGACGTGTATGAAGTAGAAGTGACCAAGCCGGTTCTTAACCTTAAGGTGGGCGGTAAGGAAATGAAACTTCCCATTCTTGCGATCCCCGGCATGCATCCCAATGTGATCGCTATTGCGGTAGGATATGGAAGGAGCGAGAAAGTAGGCCGGGCCGCTGCCAATGTTGGAGTGAATGCTTATCCGCTGGTGAGCTTTGATGGAAATACATTCCAATATGCTGCACTGGATGTCAGCTACGAAAAAACAAACGAGAAATATAAGATCGCATATACCCAAACCCACAACCAATACGAAGGAAGAACTGATGTGGTGAGGGAATACAGCATTGGTGAGTTCCGCAAGAACCCGGCGGTTGTTGCAGATGTGAAGAAGAAGCTGGAAGAAGACTATGCAAAAGAGACTGGTGATTACAGGGTTGATGGTACGCTCTACCCCAACTTCCCATATCCCGGGCCTAAATGGGGAATGAGTATTGACCTGAACAGCTGTATCGGTTGCGGCGCCTGCTCAGTAGCCTGCACTGTTGAAAATAACGTTGCCGTGGTGGGCAAATCGGAAGTATTGAGGCTGCATGAGATGCACTGGCTTCGTATTGACCGTTATTTCGCTACTTATCGTGACGATTCAGGCAACGATGACCTGGATAACCTTAACGTGGTGTTCATGCCAATGCTTTGTCAGCATTGCGACAACGCCCCATGCGAAAACGTATGTCCTGTTAACGCCACCAACCACAGCAGTGAAGGCATCAACCAGATGGCCTATAACCGTTGTATCGGAACCAGGTATTGCGCCAACAACTGTCCTTATAAAGTACGTCGTTTCAACTGGGCTGATTACATGGGTGCCGACAGCTTCCCTGATAACCAGCGTGAGATACTGGACGATTCAGTAATGATGATGAACGATGATCTCACCAGGATGGTATTGAACCCTGATGTGACTGTAAGGTCAAGGGGTGTGATCGAGAAATGTTCATTCTGTGTACAGCGTTTACAGTCTGGTAAACTGGAAGCGAAGAAAGCCAACAGGCCAATTGAGACCGGTCACGAAGGCAAGTGGGATGTTAAAACTGCATGCCAGCAAGCTTGTCCTACCAGCGCGATCGTTTTTGGTAATGTAAATGATAAGAACAGCGAGATCTCAATAGTGAGGAATGGTAAAACGAGGGATCTGGTATACCATGCGCTTGATCAGTTGCACGCACTTCCGAGTGTAAGTTACCTGGCCAAGGTGAGGAATACTGACCGTGAAGTTGGGGTGGCAGCGGAGCACCATGAAATGGCAGCAGCAGAGCCGGCAAAGGAAGGAGAAAAGATGCCTACTGGTCACTAAGAGAGTCGGAGAGAAAGAGAGGCGGAGAGAAAGAAATTAAAACAGCCAATTAGCTAATTAGATAATAAGCCAGTCAAATGAGTTTGATTAAATACGAATCACCGATCAGGGAACCGTTAGTAGATGGCAAAAAAACCTACGGACAGGTTACTGAAGATATCTGTCATACCATTGAGGCCAAGCCTGGCCGTTTATGGTACATAGGTTTCTCCATTTCCGTAGCCTTTCTGTTATTCGGGGTCTATTCCGTATACAGGGAGGTCGTCTACGGTATCGGGCAGTGGAATGTGAACCGTACTATTAACTGGGGTTGGGATATCACCAACTTCGTATGGTGGGTGGGTATTGGTCACGCGGGTACGCTGATCTCTGCCATCCTTTTGCTGTTCCGTCAGGGCTGGAGAACAGGTGTTAACCGTGCTGCCGAGGCCATGACGATCTTCGCGGTAATGTGCGCCGGCCAGTTCCCGATCTTCCACATGGGTCGTGTTTGGGTGGCTTTCTTCACTTTGCCTTATCCCAACACTCGCGGACCATTATGGCCCAACTACAACTCGCCCCTGATGTGGGACGTATTTGCGATCTCAACTTATTTCACGGTATCACTGCTTTTCTGGTATTCAGGTCTTATTCCTGACCTGGCTACTGTTCGGGACCGCGCCAAAACTAAATTCCGTAAATATTTCTACGGCATCACCGCTTTCGGTTGGACAGGTAGTACCAAACACTGGCAAAGGCACGAGAGCCTTTCCCTGGTACTCGCCGGTTTATCAACCCCCCTGGTACTTTCGGTTCACACGATAGTATCCTTTGACTTCGCCACTTCGGTTATTCCGGGCTGGCACACTACCATCTTCCCGCCCTATTTCGTTGCCGGTGCCATCTTCTCAGGATTCGCCATGGTGCAAACCCTAATGCTGGTATCGCGCAAAGTGATGAACTTGCAGGATTATATCACCCTTGGCCACATCGAAGCGATGAACAAGGTGATCGTACTGACTGGTTCTATCGTGGGTATCGCTTACCTGACCGAGCTGTTCATGGCCTGGTATTCCATGGTAAGATATGAGCAGGACATATTCTTCAAATACCGTATAGCAGGTGCTTATGGCTGGAGCTACTGGCTGATGATGACCTGTAACGTGATCTCTCCGCAACTGTTCTGGTTCAGGAAGCTGAGGAGAAATGTACTGTTCACCTTCATCATGAGCATAGTGGTGAATATCGGTATGTGGTTCGAGCGTTTCGTGATCATCGTAACATCACTGTACCGCGATTATCTTCCTTCATCATGGTCAGTATACTACAGGCCTACTATTTGGGAGGTTGGTTTCTATATTGGTACATTCGGCCTGTTCTTCACCTGTTATTTCCTGTTCTCTAAATACTTCCCTGTGATCGCCATTGCGGAGATCAAACATGTATTGAAAACTACAGGGGAAAGCTTTAAGAACGATATGGTTGCGCTGGATTCTATGGATACAGAAAAGTTCTATCATGAAACACATCATGATGACCATCATGAAGGAACTGTAACCGTGACGCATCATTAATCAGCATTAATCGTAAAACACGATACATGGCAGTAAAAAAATTCGTAGTAGGTTGTTTTGAAGACGAAAAAGTGTTGTTCCCTGCTGTCTCCAAGGTGAGAAAGGCGGGTTACAAGATCCATGATATCTACACGCCTTTTCCGGTTCACGGACTGGATCATGCGATGGGATTGAGGGAAACAAGCCTTCACACAGCCGGTTTCATTTTCGGTCTCACTGGTACAACAACGGCAGTGTCATTCATGACATGGTCGTTCACCAAAGACTGGCCTGTAAACATTGGTGGTAAGCCCAACTTCGCACTTCCGGCCTGGATACCTATCACTTTCGAGCTGACGGTATTGATGGCAGCAGTGGGAATGGTGCTTACTTTCTGCTATCTCTGCCAACTGGCACCATTTATCAAGAAACACCATTTTCATGCGAGAGCTACGGACGACCTGTTTGTGATGGTGATCGAATGCACTGCAAAAACAAACGAGGATGAAGTGAAGAATTTCCTTGGCCAGGCAGGTGCACAGGAGATCAACACCCAGATCGCTGAAGACGGATGGTGGATAGGTACATACGATAAGCAGCAAAAACTCTACAAAGACCAGGTTATCGCTTAAAGAGATCAATGAACATGAAAAAAATATCAATCATATCGCTTGCTGTTACATTACTCATGGTACTTGCCGTGAGCTGCAGTGATGTTAAACGTACGCCAGGTAAGGACTATATGCCGGATATGAGGTACAGCCGCGCATATGAGACTTATTCTGCCAGCCCGATCTTCCGAGACGGGCAGACAAACCGCGAGCCGGTTGCAGGTACAGTTAAGCGTGGAGATGTTTATCCTTTCCACCTTACCAAAGATGCTGCAGGAGATACTGCAAATTATTATGCATCACGTGCAGTGAAGAGCCCACTCCCTGCGATGAACGAAACTGAGATGAAAGAAGCGGAGAGATTATACCTGATCAACTGCGCCATTTGCCATGGGCCTAAACTGGACGGCAACGGTCCATTGTGGAATGGCGGCGATGGTCCTTTCCCTGCGAAACCGGCCACACTGGTGGGAGATGCGAAATATGAGAACATGCCCGAGGGCCAGATGTACTATTCAACCACTTATGGCAAAAACCTGATGGGCAGTTATGCATCACAGCTTCAGCCTAAAGAAAGGTGGATGGTGATCACTTATATCAAGTCGAAGCAAAAGCCTGCGGCCGCTGTCGTTGCAGCCGCTGCTGCTGCAGCCGCAACAGCAACAGATACAACAGCTGCTGCGAAAAAATAATTTTTAGAAAAGTATTTTAATAAGATCCGATGATCAAGCAACAATTTGAAGTTACTCCGGGATACAGGAAATGGACACTAGGTCTACTTGGTGTAGGCGGACTTGTATTGTTACTCGGGATATTTTTCCTTGCACTCAGCAAGGATGAGCATAACCAGACCCGTTTCTGGGCTGTGCTTCTCCAGAACAGTACGTTCTTCCTGCTGATCACCAATGCAAGCATGTTCTTCATCTGTATTACCACCATGGCCATGGGTGGCTGGCAGATGGCATTCAGGAGGGTTCCGGAAGCCATTTCTACTTTGGTACCAGTGTTTGGAGTTCTCGCATTGATCGTTTTCATTGGGATCATCTTCGGTCATCAGCACCATATCTACCACTGGATCGATAAAGAACATGTGGAGCATGATCCCATCCTGAAAGGGAAGAGTGGATTGCTGAATCCAACATTCTTCTTCATCTGGACTGTGATCACCATTGGTTTATGGAGTTTCATCGGTGCAAAGATGAGGAAGCTTTCTGAGCGTGCTGACGAGGCCATGTCTCTGGAAGAGGGTAAAAACTTCATACATGCCAATACGATCTGGGCATCAGCATTTTTGATATTCTTCGGGCTTACGGTAGGTTCAACCATTCCCTGGTTGTGGCTGATGAGCATAGATGCGCACTGGTATTCAACCATGTACAGCTGGTATACATTCGCCAGTACTTTTGTTTCCGGCATGTCGCTGATCGCGCTCTATGTTATTTATCTGAAGAATAACGATTATCTCGAGTATACAACAGACGAACAACTGCACGATCTGGGCAAATTCATGTTTGCGTTCTCGATCTTCTGGACCTATCTCTGGTATTCACAGTTCATGCTGATCTGGTATGCTAATATTCCTGAAGAAACCGTATACTTTAAGCCCAGGATGCAGGGTGCTTACAAGGGCGTATTTTTCCTGAATCTGATCGTTAACTTCCTGTTGCCCTTCCTGTTACTGATGAGGAAAGGATCCAAGAGGAATTTTACAACCGTAACCTTTGTTGCTGTGTTAATTATAGTGGGTCACTGGATCGATTTCTTCCAGATGGTTATGCCTGGTCCGATGGGTGAACATTATAGCCTCAGTTGGTTTGAATTTGGTATACTTGCACTATATGCCGGCCTTATCATGCATTTTGTTGGAAAAGGCCTTGCAAGCAGACCACTCGTGGCAAAGTATCATCCTTTCCTGAAGGAAAGTATCATACACCATACCTGATTTGAGTTGTAGAGAAACTGGATTATTAAACGATTATTAAAACAGTAGAATAAAGATGTCTGGTTATTTTATCCTAGCGATCCTTGCACTGGCCTTCCTGGTAGTATTCCAGATCGCCAAGGCCAGCGAGTATGTGTCTGTACTGAAAGGGGAAGAGAAAACCTTCCTGCAGAACAACAGGATCAATGCTTTCCTGTTTATTGTGTTCCTGGTGCTGGGATTGGCAGGAGCCTATTGGTGCAATGAGCTTTTTTACGACAAGACGCTTCTCGGCAAACCTGCTGCTTCCGAACATGGAGAGAAGATAGACAAGATGATGTGGCTGACCCTGGCCATCACCGGTGTGGTATTCTTCCTGACACAGATCCTCCTGTTCTGGTTCTCCTGGAAATACCAGTACACTGAAAAGAGAAAAGCTTTTTATTATCCTCATAACAACAAACTTGAATTGCTCTGGACCGTTGTTCCCGCGCTGTTCCTTACCGTACTGGTGGGTTTCGGCCTTTACTATTGGTTCGGGATCACCAAAGATGCGCCCAAAGAAGCCCAGGTTGTGGAGATCACCGGCAAACAGTTCAACTGGCTGGTGCGTTATCCTGGTAAGGATGGTGTATTGGGGAGAAAGAATTATCGTTTGACAGACGCGTCAAACGGAAATGCCCTGGGTGTTGATTGGGAAGATGCTGCCAGCCACGACGACTTTGAAGCAACGGAAGTTCACCTGGTGGTGAACAAGCCTGTCAAGTTTGTGATCAACGCGCAGGATGTTATCCATGATGTGGGTCTGCCGCATTTCAGGCTTAAGATGGATGCCGTTCCGGGTATTCCAACCACCATGTGGTTTACCCCAAAGTACACAACTGCTGAGATGAAAAATATTACAGGGAATAAGGATTTCGTATACGAGATCTCCTGCGATCAGATGTGCGGTTCCGGCCACTATTCCATGAAAGGGATCATTGTGGTGGAAACCCAGGAAGAGTACAACACCTGGCTGGCAGGAAAAAAACCTCAGTATGTTACTGTGAAAGAAGAGGCGGCCCCTGCCCCGGTAGCTGACAGTGCAGCAGCTAAACCAATTGCACAGGCAACAAAATAATTTATCGAACTGAAAATACAATCCGATGAGTGAGTCAACATTTCAAGGACAGCAGGTAGTGATAGACGCACACGGCACAGTGCATGACACCCATCATGGGCATCATCACGAAGATTCTTTCATTTCAAAGTATGTGTTCAGCCAGGATCATAAGATGATCGCGAAGCAATTCCTGATCACAGGTATGATCTGGGCCATTATCGGAGGTCTGTTCTCTGTGTTGTTCCGTCTGCAGCTTGGCTATCCTGATATGACCTTCCCTTTCCTGGAAGATATTTTCGGCAAATGGGCACAGGGTGGCAAGATCAGCCCTGATTTCTATTATGCGCTGGTGACCATGCACGGAACCATCCTGGTATTCTTTGTATTGACTGCAGGTTTGAGTGGTACGTTCGCGAACCTCCTTATTCCTTTACAGATCGGTGCCCGGGATATGGCTTCTCCTATGCTGAACATGCTGTCTTACTGGTTCTTCTTCGGAGCTTCTATCGTGATGTTCTCTTCACTGTTTGTTCAAACAGGTCCTGCAGCTGGTGGATGGACCATCTATCCCCCGCTGAGCGCATTGCACCAGGCATCAGAAGGT
>JAHEFC010000475.1 GCA_024640385.1 Sphingobacteriales bacterium | reverse complement strand
TTGAAGAAGGGATCGAGCATCTGAGGTACAACAACATCATCATTGCAACGGATGCAGACGTGGATGGTATGCATATCAGGTTGCTGCTGATGACTTTCTTCCTGCAATTCTTTCCAGACCTTGTAAGGGACGGCCATGTATATATCCTCGAAACTCCCCTCTTCAGGGTGAGGAACAAGCAGGAAACCATTTATTGTTATAATGAACAGGAAAAACAGAAAGCGATCCGCAAGTTGGGTGAGAAGGCTGAGATCACCAGGTTCAAGGGTCTTGGTGAAATTTCACCTGATGAATTCGGCAGATTCATCGGGCCGGATATCCGGAAGCAACCTGTGATACTTGAACAGCATACCCATATACAGCAGTTGCTGGAATATTATATGGGGAAGAACACCCCTGAACGCCAGGACTTCATTGTCACCAACCTGCGTATAGAGTCCGACGAAGTGGAGGGAGTAGCAGCTGTAGAATCCGGGGAGGCTGTAGTAACGGAATAAGTAAAAAGTAAAAAGTAAAAATTAAAAAACATGTTCCTTTTTTACTTTTTAATTCTAAATTTTTAATTTCTATGATCCATATAGTATTTAATACCGCCGATGTAGAAGTATTGCGAAAAGCAATAGAATTGGATGAATCCATAGCAGGTGAAATTATTGAGATAAAAGATGACTATGCAGTTGGTCCGCTTACTGACCTTTACACTGAAGAAGGCCGTAGTTCGAGGAACGAATGGTGGAAGCAGGTATTGGCGGGTGGCGATTATGACGGCCTGGTAGAAAAAGGCGTGGTGAACGACGATGCTACATTGGCTGCGCTGAAGGAGAAACTGGACGCTGACGATTCTGAAGTATTGTGGATCTGGGCGGCCCAGAACAAACACGATGTCAGCGGCTATTACTGGTTGATGAGCCAGTTGAAAGATTTTCAATCCCGCGTATTCATACTTTACCTGAACAATCTTCCTTTCATCAATGAGAAAGGGAATATATTTTACCCTGAGTGGCTGCATGTGATCCCGCCAAAGGAATTCCTCAAGGCAAAGAAACTGGCCAGGCCCATAACCCTGTCAGAATTTGAAGTGGATCCGGACGAGTGGAAACGTCTCAGCCATGAGAACAAAATGGTGCGGATATTGGAGGGAGGCAAAAAACTGGCCCAATACGATGTTGATTTTTACGATGCGGATCTTAAGAAATTCATTACGGCTGAATGGCAGAAAGCATCTAAGATCATCCACCAGTTTTTGAATAAGAATAAATACACTACTGGTGATGCCTTCCTGCTCTGGCGTTTGAAAAACCTGGTATCTGAAGGTAATATGGACGTACAGGGGGAACTCAAAGGGATGAAGGATTTTGAGTTAAAACTTGCGGGGGCAGCCGCTTCGATAGAGAGTTAGAGAGCCTGAGTGGCAGAGAGACAGAGTTTGTCACTCTTCCTCTCCATTACAACCTGCAACCTGCAACCTGTAACCTGCAACCTGCAACCTGTAACCTGCAACCTGCTCCTGTAGTCTAATAGCCTAAATAAACTTATGAACAGGCTATTTACTATGCTGTTGCTGCTGGCAACAGGAGGATTTGTAAAGGCGCAATCGCTGTCAGAAAAACTCGATTCCTATTGCAAAGCATTTGAAGCAACAGGAAATTTTCAGGGTTCAGTTCTCGTAAAGCAAAAGGGGCAGACCATACTTTCTTCCGGCTATGGTTATGCTAATGTGGAGCAGAAGGCAAGGGCCAATGAGCAAACAGCCTACCAGGTGGGATCGGTGACCAAACAATTCACAGCCACCGTGATACTGAAGCTGGCTGAACAGGGAAAGATTTCATTGACGGATAAACTCTCGAAATTCTACCCATCATTTCCCAAAGGAGACCAGGTTACCATCGAACATTTGCTTACGCACACTTCAGGCATTAAAAGTTACACCGGGCTGCCAGATGTTTTTGATTCCATCAAAACCATTCATGTGTCAGAAGCATCCATGGTAAAATTGTTTGCCTCGCTGCCTTATGATTTTGAACCCGGCACCAGCTGGTCTTATTCAAACTCCGCGTATTCCCTGCTTGGATACATCATTGAAAAAGTTACACATAAATCATATGAGCAGAATGTCAGGGAGATCATCCTGCAGCCATTGGGTATGACCCATTCCGGTTTTGATTTTGCAAATCTTAAAGCTTCTAAAGCTACCGGCTACTATAAGGTTGCCAAAGACCAGGTAATTCCAGCCAAACTGGTGGATTCCTCGGTTTCTTTTTCAGCAGGTGCATTGTTCTCCACGCCGGCAGATCTCAGTATATGGAACAACTCACTGTATTCGGGGAAGATCATCTCCCAAAAATCCATGAGCAACGCCCATACCGTAAGGAGAAACCATAACGGGCTGGGCTGGTTCATTGATAGCATCCATGCAAAAAAAGTGATTCAACACGGCGGTGGCATAGACGGGTTCCTTTGTCAAAACTATGTGGTGCCGGATGAAGGGATCGAAGTGATCGTATTGGGTAACGTAGGAACTTTTGATCCCGGCAAGTTCAGCAAGGATCTTTTAGGCATTATGCTGGGGCAGCAGGTCGAACTTCCAAAACCCAAGACTGGTATCGAGGTAGATGTTGCTGTTCTGAAGCAATACGAAGGTGAATACGAGCTTGCTCCCGGGATGGTGGCCAGTTTTATGGTAAAGGAGGGGAAGCTCCTGGTAGACACTCACAACGACCCTATTGAGGAACTGCTTCCTAAAACTGAGAACCTTTTCAGCTTTTCCAGTATGGATGCTACATTGGAATTTGTTATGGGCCCTACGGGAAAAGTGGAAAAATTTATTTTCAGACAGGGAGATATGACGAGGGAAGCGAAGAAAATCAAATAATTTTGCGGCACGATGAGTGCTGCAAAAAACAGAAACAATGATGTGAACACGATGGAAGCGGGTGTTCACGGGCAATATAAGAACTGGTTCCTCGATTATGCTTCCTACGTGATCCTTGAAAGGGCAGTGCCTGCCATTCAGGATGGACTGAAGCCGGTACAAAGAAGGATATTATTTGCCATGAAGGAAATGGAT
>JAHEFC010000474.1 GCA_024640385.1 Sphingobacteriales bacterium | reverse complement strand
ACAAAGATCGCCACCGGATCATTACGCCAACTGAAATAACGCCTGGGTCCGCGATAATTAATTCGTAATCCTGCTACACGAGCCTGCAAAAATGTAAACAGGTCAGGGCTCCTGGCAATGTCATCACTCTCTATCCCGTCAAAAGTCCGTACATCTATGCCATGTCTGAAAAGGCCAGACACATGTTCTTTCTCATAACGTTCCGCCTTCGTCAGGCCCGTCACCGTCACTTCCCTTAATGTTTTATAATCCGGGTAGGGATCAACTAAATTGAATACATAAGCAGCAGTATCCCCGAATGAAGGAACTAAGCTGTCTTTGTTGATTCTCACAAATTGGGTTTGGGTATAAAAAGGGGTCAGCATGGAGTCTATAGGTGTTTGCAGAAATACCCAATACCTGTTTTTCTTTTTCCCGATATCGAAGATCAGATTGGCTGTGTCACCAAATATCACGGGAGGAAGACTGTATTCGCCCTTGGCACCTACCTTAAGAAAATCATTCAGTAAGATCCCCTTGCTGCTAATAAGGGTATATCTGATATCCTCACCTACTTTCCCCGGCATTTCGTAGGTTACAACAGTGTCCTGTTTATCTGTTTTGTAATTGTAACTTGTTTTGAATCGCATATTTTTTACCTGGCCCTTCATTTCAAGAAACTCATCTGATCCCATAAAAGTAAAGGCATAAATGCCCGCGTCAATTTCTTTCGACACCTCCAGTGCGCCTTCCGAGATTCCATTGACTATCGGGTACCTATACTTCCACCGCTGATTGGTTTCCAGGTCTTCGATCCAGACATGCAGTGTAGCGAGCTTGTAGGCCTTGCCGATATTATGGCCACTCCATTCAAAACTGATGGTGTCACATACTGAAAACTCCTTACCATTCAGCCGGAGCGGATTGGAACTCTGTCCACACACAAATAAGCTGCCCAGTAAAAAAAGTGATAAAAGTCCCGGTGCTTTCATATCGTAGAAACAAATTACAAACTACAGGTCAGTAATAAAAGACATAACTCCGTTAAATGATGGTCGCTTCCGTTCCGACGGACATCATATGCAGATGTTATGAAGTTAACTATCTTGGCACTCTTTAACCGAACATCATGAAGAATCTATCGCGCTTTTTCTTTCTCACAACCTTTATGGTTTTTTGCTATATACAGATCCATGCGCAAACAGCTGACCTGGTCAAAAATGGCAGATCGGGTTACCAGATCATTCTTGCTGCCAATGCTGACTCCAACGAAACCAAAGCGGCAAAGGCTTTTCAGAAATATATCAGCGAGATCAGTGGCGCCACCATCGCTATCTCAGAAAAAAAAGGCAACAAAAATATATTCATCGGGAAAGCTTCACCCAGCTATGCCCACCTATCAAAAAGCGGTTATGCCTGGAAGGCAGACAAGAACCTGCACATCACCGGAGCAACTTCTTACCAGACACTTGAAGCAGTATATACTTTCCTGGAAGATCAACTGGGTTGCAAATTCCTTTCTCCTTCTGTAGAAATCATTCCAAAACAAACCAATATCACAATAAACCAATCCTCAATCCGAAATTCACAATCCGGAATCCTTTCATACAACCCACGCATAACAACCCGCACCGTCCACGCACGGATATTCTACGACAATCCGGAATTCGCTGCCAAACGCAGGGTGACCACCGAAGGATTTCCCACCTTTGTTCCGGAAGCCCGGGTACATACCTTTCATCGCTTCATACCTGAAAAACAATACTATCAGTCCAATCCTGAATTCTATGCCCTGGTGAAAGGGAAGCGGCTGCCTACACAAGTTTGCCTCAGTAACGATACGGTCTACCGTATGATACGAGACTCAGTGAAAGTATACTTCGAGAGATCAAAGAACTCAAAAGTGATCTCAGTCAGCCAGGATGACAATACCCAATATTGCACTTGCGACCGTTGTTCGGCCATCGATAACAAAGAGGGAACACCTGCAGCCTCCATGATCCTTTTCATCAACAGGATCGCAAAAGAATTTCCTGACAAAACCATTTCCACACTGGCCTACCAGTACACTCGGAAAGCCCCTAAAACCATCAAACCAGAGAAGAACACACTGATCACCTTATGTTCAATTGAGTGCGACCGCAGCGGACCCATATCTGAAAAATGTAAAGACTTTGAAACTGACCTGAAAGAATGGGGCGCTCTGGGTTCCACCATCCAGATCTGGGACTACACTACCCAGTTCACCAATTTCCTCGCTCCATTCCCTAACATGGAAACACTTAAACCCAACATCGATCTCTTTGTTGATAATGGCGCCAACTGGATCTTCGAACAACACAGCCATAACCCCAGCGATCTCTATGAAATGAGGTGTTATATCATGTCGAGGCTGCTCTGGGATCCATCCCTTAATTATAATGAACTTCTGAATGAATTCTGTAATGCATATTATGAAAAAGCAGGGCCTGCCATAGCAAGATATGTGAACGAACTACATGCCTCCATCAAAGCCTATCCTTCCTTCTTCCTTTTCCTGTATGGAGACCCGGCACAGGGATTCAACTCCTGGCTCAGCGGGGATAAACTGGTGGCCTGGAATAAACTCTTTGATGATGCTGAAACATCCGTTGCTGGCAATACCCCACTCATAAACCGCGTTCATGCTGCGCGCATAGGACTGGATTTTGCCACACTTGAATACTACAGGCTGAATAAAGAACCCTACCTGTTAAGTGATAAAGCTGCTATAGAAAAAAGACTGACGCGTTTTGAACAAACTGCAATAGACACTAAACAGGCAGTAATGAATGAAATGGGCCTTCCCAGAACAGATTATGTAAATGCCTACAAAAAAATGCTAGTTAACACCGGCGCTGTCAACCTCGCCAAAGGAGCCAAAGTTACCGTGAAGAATAAGCCGGTAAAATATGCAAAGGAAGACCCACAGACACTTACAGATGGGGCGTTCGGAGGATGGAGTTTTTATGCCAACTGGCTGGGCTTCCTGGATACATTGGATGCAACTATTGACCTGGGAAAAGATATGCAATTCAATACCATATCCATTTCATTTCTACAGGTAACCAAT
>JAHEFC010000167.1:1598-8373 GCA_024640385.1 Sphingobacteriales bacterium | reverse complement strand
GGTCTCTTTGGAGTTGGTTTCAAAATCCCAGAGCGTGTGGTCAAGGTCGAAAAATACGTGCTGATACTTCATTGGGGGAATTCCGCTTTGAAGATGCAAACATACTATAGCTTTGAACAACTAAGGTTAAATGATGAATATGAATGTAGTTATTACAGGGGCCAGCCAGGGGATCGGACGAAGTATTGCCGAAAGATTTGCTGAAGCCGGCGCCAATCTTTACCTGGTATCCAGGCACATGGATAAACAGATGGCATGGCAACAGGAGACCATGAAGAAATTCAATTGCGCCATAACCAGTTTTAATGCAGACCTCTCCGTAAAACAGGAAGTTCTAACCTGTGGTGAGGCCATCCTGGAGGCCTGTGAAGAGATCGATATACTGGTAAACAATGCGGGCAATTTTGTTCCAGGCAGTGTTTATAATGAACCAGACGGTTACCTGGAACAAATGATAGAAACCAATCTTTATTCAGCCTACCATCTCACCAGAAAACTGCTTCCCCGTATGATGAAACGCAAGCGGGGTCATATTTTTAATATGTGCTCGATCGCAGCCCTGAAAGCATATCCGGCAGGTGGTTCTTACAGCATCAGCAAATATGCCCTGGAAGGTTTTTCAAAAAACCTCCGGGAGGAAATGAAACCCTTCGGTATTAAAGTGACATCGGTACATCCGGGTGCTACTTTTACAAAATCCTGGGAGGGATTTGTGGAGCGGGAGAGGATCATGGAGGTGAAAGACATATCGGATATGATCTTTGCTGCCTCATCGCTGTCTCCAACCGCTTGTGTAGAAGATATCATAGTTCGGCCCCAGTTAGGCGACCTTTAGTTTCGGGTATTGTAATTTTACCATCCCTTTACTGATTGTGCATAAAACCATATACATCTTTGTTCTTTGGGTTCTCACCTGTTCAGCTGCCAAGGCAGATGACATCAGGTTCACTGTGCAGGTAAGTGCCACCCGGATCAGCAGGCAGGATTTTGTGCAGGTCCAATACCTGATCGAGAACAGCAGAAAAGTGTCTCAGTTCATCCCCCCTGATTTCAAAAGTTTTGATGTGGTTGAAGGTCCTGATCAAACCTCAGGATGGAATATGGAAAATGGAGAGCTGAAAGAATATGTTGCATTCAGTTTTCTCTTAAGGCCTTTAAGGGAAGGCCGGTTGATGATTCCATTTGCCATGGCCCGGATCGACGGCAAACAATATCGCTCCAATGCTTTATGGGTGGATGTGGGATCATCGGTCATACCAGGACTTTCGGAGAACCAGGATTTTGCCTCGGAACTGGTGATGCGCAAGGGGGAAACGGTTGCAGACAAAATCCGGAACAATATTTTTGTTAAGCTTGATGTTGATAAAAAGACCTGTTACGAAGGGGAACCCGTAGTAGCCACTTACAAACTATATACCAGGCTGAGGTCAGAGTCTAAAGTGACAAAACGGCCCTCTTTCAACGGATTCAGTGTCTACGATATGATCAACCCGGAATCCGAAGAGCCGATCCGCGAATTATTCCAGGGGCGTGAATACAATGTATACCTCCTGCGGAAAGTGCAATTATATCCTTTGCAATCAGGCAATATTGAGCTTGATCCTGTTGAAGTGGAGAACACGCTCACATTCATCAGGGCAGAACATCTTCAATCAGGGATTGCACTGCCAAGGATCATGAAAAATCTTGCTGAAGGTATGGATGATGAAGCGGTAGTGAGGGAGAAAGTATTGTTAAGCAGCGCTCCCGTAGCTGTAGATGTGAAACCGCTTCCGCAGGTAAGGGATCCGGCTTTCAATGGAGCAGTTGGAAATTTTGAGGTCAGAACATTTTTATCCAATCCTGTTGTTCATAAGAATGATCTTGTCAACCTGGTGGTGAAAATATCCGGTAAAGGAAATTTTCCCATGCTGGCAGCGCCTGCCGTGAACTGGCCGGATTCTGCCGAGCCTTATGAAACCACCGTTCAGGAATATTTTTCGAAATTCACCAGCCCCATTTCCGGCGCCAAAGTGTTCAATATCCCTTTCACAGTGCAGAAAGAAGGGGATATCGTGATACCCGCTGTGGATCTTCATTATTTCGACCCCATATCCCGTAAATATGCCATTGCCCGTTCTGACTCCGTGAAACTGCATGTGGAACCTGCAGTAACAATCGTTCCTTCTGCAGCACTTGCTGCTGCAAGCGGATCCAGGCCCGGCGAAGCCTTGAAATGGATCATTACGGCTGTGGCCCTGGTTGTTGTTGCAGGAAGTATTTACATACTGATTAGGAGAACTTATCAGAAACCTGCAGTGCAATCACCTTCTTCGGTTATTCCCGTTACTGAACCGGTTATTGGTGCAGATGAAGAAGATCCCATGAACAGCATCCGCGATGCCTTTGAAAAAGGAGATCCCAGGGAGTTTTACCGGCAGCTGGGTATGATCATGGACGACTGCATGCGCAGGAAATACAAGGTGGATTTCTCAGGTAACTGGGAAAAAGAATTGCTGGCAAATGGCGTTGATCCAGATATGATCTCGGAGATCAGGTTGTTAAAAGAAGACGCGGCCCTGGCCATGTATACTCCGTTCGTTATGGAATCAAAAATGGTTGAGGATCTGGCAAGAATTGAAAAGCTGATATGTTGATCATTCCGTGAACTTATATCCTACTCCTCGGGCTGATTGGATAAACTGTGGGTTGCGTGAATCCTGCTCAAAATATTTCCTGAAACTGAGTATGAAATTGTCTATGGTTCTGGTGGTAGGGAAAACCTGGTAACCCCAGACCGACTGAAGAATCTTCTCCCTCGACACTACCTCGTTCTTATTCTCAATCAGGAGCTTTAGAAGCATCACTTCCTTCTTGCTTAATTCTATCAGTTCACCCCTGAAATTACGCGCCTGTTGAGCTTTAAAATCAATATGGTTGCCTCCGAAATCGTAGCTGCTTATTGAAGAACCGGTATTGATCCGCTTGTTTTTTTCGATCAGTTTCTGTACCCTGAGAAAAAGTTCTTCGAGGTTGAACGGCTTGATGAGGTAGTCATCTGCACCTTTTTTCAGGCCCAGGACCCTGTCTGCACTGTTGCTTTTTGCACTAACTATAAGGATAGGCACTTCGTTATTCTGTAACCTCAGTGTTTCAGTGACAGTGATCCCGTCTATTTCGGGCAACATAATATCCATGATCACGAGATCGAAGAATTCATTTTCGAGTTTTTTAAGCGCTTCCAGCCCGGTGCCGGCAGAGGATACATCATACCCTTCCAGTTCAAGGTTGAGTTTGAGTGCCTCCCTGAGGTTCTCTTCGTCTTCAACTATCAGTATGGATGCTTTGGAATGCTCAGACATGGTTTAAAATTCTATGGTAAAAATACTTCCGGTTGGCTGATTATCACGTATCTCAATGGTGGTGTTGTGATCCTCTGCAATTTTCTGGGAAAGATAAAGCCCCAAACCGGTCCCCTTAGTTGACCTTGTGTTCTCATTTCCGGAACGGTAAAATTTCTGGAACACCCTCTTTTTTTCAATATCCGGAATTCCACTACCCTGGTCTATGATCTCAAACCTGGTTCTGCCATCATCCTTTTTTAATCTGACCTCCACGGCTTTGTCTGCCGGGGAATATTTGATGGCATTTTCGATCAGGTTATTGAAAAGCAACTGAAGCAGTAGCGTGTCACCGGTAAAGCTGATCCCGGCACTGATCTGTTCTTTGATCTCTTTTTTCGGAAACCTGGCCCTTAGGTTGGATACTGAAGACCGGAGCAGTGCACTAAGATCCAGCTGTTCAGGATGTAACATATAATGCCCGGAATCCATCCTTGTTACCAGGAGAATATTTTCACAGAGATCATTCAGCCTTGCGGTTTCCTGCAAGCTGATATCAATGATCTTTTCTTGTTGGACGCTATCGAGTTTTCTTCTCTGGAGGGTTTCCAGGTTCAGCCTGGTGATGGCTATAGGCGTTTTAAGCTCATGGGTAACTGCCATCATGAAGTTCTGTTGCTGATCATTCAGCCTGATCTGTTTTCTTACTGACCGGTAAACATAGATGGCGCCGAGTACCATTAGAGCAAAAAAAGTAATGCCCTCGCCCAGGTACTGGGTCACATTTCTTTTTTGTTCCTCCTCAATGAAATTGAGTTTGACCTGGTAATTGGGATCCTGGAGGGAAAGCAGTTCTTTTTTGAACAGGTACATTTCAGTGTTCTGCTGGTTCAGTTCCACGAACCACCAGACCAGGGCGGCGATAATATAGAGAAGGAGGATCCAGTAGGCCCAGGTGGCGATAGTAAGTTTATTCTTTTTGTAGAATGAGGCCAGGTTCATGGCTGACCTGTTTTTTCCAGTCTTATTCCCACATTCAGTACCTCTGCGAGGGGATTCTCGCGCATGATATGTTCAATGCTGAATTCATATTGTCCTGCCCGGGGAAACCTGACGGGTCTTTTTGTAAGAAGTATCCTGTGTTCGAATATATCGTCCATGCCTGTTCCCGTCCATTTGTTGTCTGAAGCCAGGGGGAGATCGAACTGCTGGGCGTTGGCTGTTGAGTCGCCCGGTCCTTTGCTTCTGATCTTGACCCAGAGGTTATTGTAATGGAATGCGTCGGTATGCCTTAAAACGAAAAACACATTGTAAGCTGAACTGGTATCTGTTATCTCAAATGAAACAGTGGGTTTATAAGTAGCATTCCAGGCATGGTCTTTCAGCGTTACATTCTTCTCAAATAAACCGGTCTGGATGCAGGACGACAGTAAAAAGAGAGACAATATGAAAGCGAGCGTAAACTTCAAGGTTTGATGATTTTGATACAAAGATAATAGTTCAGGTTGCAGGTTACAGGTAACAGGTTGCAGAATCAGGTTGCAGGTTGCAGGTTCCAGGTTGCAGAATAGCTCTGTCTCTCCGTCTCTCTTCCTCTCTATCTCTCAGCGTCATCATCTTTCTAAAGCACATTCAGTACCTGCTCCTTCGCCTTTTCGAGTTCATCTTTCATCAGCACTACAAATTTCTGGATGGCGGAATCGTAGGCCTTGGCGCCGGTGGTGTTGATCTCCCGGCCAACCTCCTGGAGTACAAAGGAGAGTTTCTTGCCTTTGGCATCATCGGGCTCATTCAGGATATCCCTAAAATAGTTACAATGGTTCTGGAGGCGTACCTGTTCCTCGGTGATGTCGATCTTTTCGATATAATACACCAGTTCCTGCTCCAGCCTATTGGTATCGAAGCTGTCTTTCCCGACATTTTCCTCCAGCACTTTGGTAATGTTCTCCCTGATCTTCTTTTTGCGCAGGGGCTCCAGTTCTTTCAGCTTATCCTGGTACATCACGATATTATTGATCCTGAGCAGCAGATCCTCTTCCAGTGCTTTTCCTTCTTCCACCCGGTGGGTATCGATATTTGAAATGGCTTCATTGAGCACGGATTTGAACTGTTCAAATTCCTGGTCGGACAGAACTTCAGTTGATGGAGTTACCACTTCGGGCAGTTTGATAAGGCTGCTGAGTATATGTGAGGGATCAAGTCCAAGTTCTTTTGAAAGACTGGCCAGTGGCTGGTAGTACGACTTTGCAAGTTCTGTATTGATAGTGACAGGTTTTGCAGCGCCGTTCTGTTTCAGGGTAATGACGCATTCAACACTTCCACGTATGAGTGAAGAGGAAAGTATATTCCTGATCTCGAATTCGTAGGGCTTCAGCAACTGCGGCAGTTTCAGCAGGATCTCAAACTGCTTTCCATTCAGTGATCTGATCTCTATGAGAAAAATTTTGTCCTGCACTGCCTGTTCCGATCTTCCATATCCAGTCATGGATTTGAGCATATCAAAGTATATTTTTATTAAAGAAGTAAGGTAGGAAAACTAAGCCTTGTGGTGAAATATGATGTAAAATAAGAAAGCTCAGTTTGCACTGAGCTTTAATATATGGATGGGTTAGTAAGTCCGGGAAATAAATTTCCCTCCACAATATTAAAAATAATTTTTTCTAACTGGAAAATTTTTTTATGAAATTTTATTCACATTTTTTTTGAAGATGTGAATTACCATGATATTGATCAGTTATTTGATCATAATAACCATTTTCCGATTCTGTTCCCAGCAATTGTACATTTGTGAAATTCAAAAAAAACGACTCATGAAGTTTCCTTCTCCTGTTTCGATAAAATGGATGGCCGAACTGATCAATGCTGAAATTATAGGTAATGCAGATGCATTTGCGAACGGCATTAATGAGATCCATAAAGTAGAAGAAGGCGATCTTGTTTTTGTTGATCATCCGAAGTATTATGATAAATGTCTGCAGTCTGCAGCAACCTTCATCATCATCAACAAAGTTGTAGAATGCCCGCCGGGCAAAGCTTTGCTTGTGGTGGATCAGCCATTTGAAGCATACCTGGCCATTGTTCGTCATTTCCGTCCGTTCACTCCTGCAACGGGAATGATCAGTGAAACCGCAGTGATCGGACAGGGCACATATGTTTCACCGGGTGCATATATCGGGCATCATGTCAGCATAGGAGATAACTGCAGGATAGGTCCCAATGTGAGTGTTCTGGATCACACGGTGATCGGAAACAATGTAGTGATCCAGGCTGGAACGGTGATAGGGTCCGATGCTTTTTACTATAACACCAAAAAAAACCGGGAAGTCTGGTATAAAAGGATGGAAAGCTGCGGAAGGGTGGTGATTGAAGATGATGTGGAGATCGGATCGACCTGTACCATTGACCGTGGCGTTACCCATGATACGGTGATAGGCAGGGGAACGAAAATGGATAAT
>JAHEFC010000167.1:0-1588 GCA_024640385.1 Sphingobacteriales bacterium | reverse complement strand
TGGTACATATTGGCCATGATTCGGTGATCGGTCGGAACTGTTTGTTTGCTTCGCAGGTTGGTATCGCGGGTGCGGTGAACATAAAAGATGGTGTGATCCTTTGGGGACAGGTGGGCGTAAGCAAAACACTTACCATTGGTGAGAACGCTGTATTATATGCGCAGAGTGGAGTACCTGCGAGCCTGGAAGGAGGCAAATCTTATTTCGGTTCACCGGCGGTAGAAGCAACTGTTAAAATGCGCGAGCTGGTATGGGTCAAACGCATTCCGGAAATCTGGGAGAAGCTTAAGAAACTACAATAGCAGGTTGCAGGTTGCAGGTGGCAGGTTGCAGGTGGCAGGTTGCAGGTGGCAGGTTGCAGGTGGCAGGTTGCAGAAAATATAGTTATCTGCAACCTGCCACCTGGAACCTGCCACCTGCATCAGCGACTAATTCTTCGCCGGGACGTAATCGTACGGCATAAAATCTGCCAGTTTCTCCCAACCCCAATAGCCAATGGTGAGCAGATCACGCTGGTCGTAGAAATATCCGTTCTTTTCAATTACAATAGTGTCCCTGAAATCCAGTTGTGAGATCTGGATGGTATTATTTTCAGAGAGTTTATTCTTTACCAGGTATGCTTTCTCGGGAAGTTCGTTCAAATAGGCTACTCTTAATTTGGACGCCGGGTGTAATTCCAGTTCTTCGTTTTCCAACACCGCAAAATCCTTGTCATAAGGATCGTTCAGGGGATGTAGCTTGCCCGCTTTATCGACAAACTCCATTTTGAATCCTTCTGCCCCCAATGAATTATCAAAATATGATCTGAAGAAATGGGTCAAAGAACCCAGGTAGGCTTCTTCCCTTTTTTGTTTCCAGGTTTCTGTTTCTTCCGGCGTGCCCTGCATCTCTTCGAACAGGGGATAGCCTGTGAACTGGGTTACCGTGGTTCCATAATCGTGGGTGAAAGAATCCAGCTGATACCTGATCCTGTAACCCAGCGCTTTATTGTTGATGATCAGTTCCTGGTCTGCAATGATCTTGAGCCTGTTCTTCTTCTTACTGTAAAAAAAACGCAACACCTGGGGATTCTCTATCTGGCATAAGGCACTGTTGTCTGTGATACCGATGAACTGCTCTTTGAAGAATGCGCCGTATTTCTCCAGGCCATTCTTTACTTCAGTTGTAGCAACAACAGAGACTTCTTCCATGCTTTTTTCTTTCTCCTTGAGTACGAATTTCATGGCTTCAATATTCTCGGTTTGCTTCGATATTCTCTGGCTCTGGGTCTCGTAACCGGAATAACTTACCACAATATCATAACCACCCGAAGGAACTGAAATAGAGAATTCTCCATTGCTGTTTGTGAGTGTTCCGATGGTGGTGTTCTGGCAGAAAACAGAAGCACCTGCAAGAGGTTGCTGTGTTTTTCCGTCCAGAACAAGACCGCTCACTTTATACTGAGCCATAATGATCGCAGGAACCACAAACAGGGATAGCGTGAAAAGGATCTTTTTCATATTGATAAGGATAACCGTTATGCTCTGCAAATATTGTGCACTATCTGTTAACCCTAAGCAAATATTCCCTGCAGCTTTCTGCAATGGCT
>JAHEFC010000166.1:1183-8400 GCA_024640385.1 Sphingobacteriales bacterium | reverse complement strand
ACTTCCTGTTGCCGCACCACTACGTCCTCCGCGAAAAGGACCTACCAGTCTGTACTTAACGTTGGAAAGAAAAACAGAATCAGCGGAGATCGTGGGTGATGGGTCAGCCGGCTTTTTATTTCTCTGTGCCAGAACCGGTAAAACAAATGCTGCAGTAATAATACATAATAGAAATTTTCTCATGTCTCATCAGTCTTAGAACTGAAAAATAGGCATTTATCACATTCCCACATTCATCACATTCCCCACATTCCCCACATCCAAAAAATTAAAAAACCCCCGATGGGGGTTTTTAATTTTTTGAAATCGTTGTTCAGAGCTTTTCCGTTTTCAGAGGGTTGCGTCTAGACGATTTCAATTTCAGGGTACGAACAAAAAATCGGGCACAAATTTAAGGGATGAAGGTAGGGATTAAGGCTGAAACATGCTTCATCGTTATGAATACAAAAATGGTCATCCTTCTCCTATCCACCAAATCGTTTCGATGAACAGATCGTTTTATCCGATGAGTGAATGCGCTCCGCGATCCATCATCAGCAAACCGTTCATTTACAATACATTTATCTTTTGTAAAACACTCGCTTTATTTGACTTACTCACGGGGATCTCATTGCCCTTGATATACAGTGTATTCTCCTGTATATCATCGATAGCGGAAAGATTTACTATATAGGAGCGGTGTACTTTGCAGAACTGGTTACCGCAGAATTTCTGCTCCAGGTTCTTCATCGTATTCAGTGTGATATATCTTTTTTCTGTTGTAACAAACTTCACGTAATCTCCCATGCTTTCCATGAACAAAATGTCGTCGTATTTCAGTTTCACCAGTTTCCCGTTAACCTTGATGAAAATATGTTCTTCTTCAGTTTCAGCGGTCTGCTGTATGATCTTTTCCACCTTCTGAACGGCATCAAGAAATCTTTGGTAGGTGAATGGTTTTTTGAGGAAGTCGGTGACCTTGTATTCAAATGCATTATAGGCATATTCCGGCTTGGATGTGGTAAGCACCACCTGGGGCTGATAAACCAGCTGGTCCAGCATTTGAAACCCATTCAACCCCGGCATTTCCACATCCAGGAAAATGAGGTCCACCAGGTTCCCGGATAAAAACGTAAGGGCCTGTTCAGCATCCGGACAAGAAGCCTGCACAGTTACCAATCCGCTTCTTTCGCAGAATTTCTGCAAGAATTCTGCCGATGGTTGGAGGTCTTCTACTATGATGCTGCTGATCTTCATGAAACTCTTGCGTTATTGAATGACTTCATCCGGTATAATTCCTGTCTTAACATGTCCAGGGTATCACCTATAACGGATATTATGTCTTCATATTCTTTCCTCAGCTCCTCAATATGTTTCACATCCGAACATCTCTGTTCAAAACGCTGAACATAATCATGGAGCATAGGCAGGCCAACATAGCCGAACAGCGGTTTCATTTTATGAAAAACCCTCCGTAAAGCTTCGAGATCACCCGAATTGAACCGGCTCATGGCAATGTTAAGCTCGATGGCAATATGGTTGATGGAAGATTCGAAGATCTCCTGCGCTGTGTCTATGTCGTTAGCATATAACTCTGAGAGATAAGCGGAATCAAACCTCCCCGAGAACATGTAATGAACGCCGGGATTGTTCATTTTCACAATTTTATGTTAGTAAGCATCGTTAAAGGTGGTGACCAGTTGGTCTATCCACAGCAATGAAAACGAATTACTTCGAAAAAATAGTATCTCACGTTGCAACTATTTTGAATAGCGGTATCGACGAATTCTCGCCGTTTGATACGCGGAAGAATGTGCTCAGGCTCAATCTTTTTCTCGGATTCTGCGTATCCATTACCTCACTCGGAATGGTGTTCCATGTGATCAACGAGCTGTTAATCAGTGCATTCGTCAATCTCTGCGGCACCATGGTTCTCATCCTTGCATTCTATATGAACAGGGATGGCAAACACGAAAAAGCCAAGTGGATAGCCATTACTGCCATCAACCTCCACCAGTTCTGCCTGAGTTATGTGGAAGGGATCAGGTCTGGCCAGTACCTGCTGGTTTTCCCGCTGCTGCTGGCGCTGATCTTTGTGATAGACCTGAAAAATAACCTGAATGAGCTGATCATGACCAGTGTCATGACCCTGCTCTCCACCGCATTTATTTTCATCCTTGCACCATTTGTGAATCCGCTGCAGGGAATTGCCACAGCTACGTACAGCGGTCTATTTGCCAGCAACCTGGCCATTGCACTGTTGCTCACCACCATATTCGCCTATATCATCCTCAAAACAATGGACCGGCATGAGGATAAGATCCTGGATGAAAAAAAACTGACAGATACCATTTATGATACGGCCCTGGACGCCGTTTTTATTGTAGATGTTTCTGACCTGATGATCATGGATTGCAACAAACGTGCACTTCATGTTTTTGGCCATAAAGAAAAGAATACACTGATCCATCAACCAGTTCAGCATCTGCTGGGCCAGCCCATGCTGGAACATATCAGGAATCTTAATTCAACGGAATTTACCCAGCGCGCACCATGGTATGGAAATATGGATTTCGAAAGAGCGCAGGATGAATTGTTCTATGCTTATGTGAATATCGTTCCATTCCATCACCAGAATAAACAATACTGTAAGATCAGTATCCTCGATATCACCGAGATCAAGGTAGCAGAGTTTGAGATCATTAAAGCAAAAGAAAGAGCTGAAAAGGCTGCAAAAGTAAAAGCCAGGTTCCTGAGCAATATGAGTCATGAACTGAGAACGCCTTTGAACGCGATCATCGGCACCAGTAATATTCTACTGCAGGAAGAATACCTGCCTTCTCAAAAAGAATCGTTCAACGTATTGCAGCATTCATCGGAGCACATGCTGCAACTCGTGAACGATATACTTGACCTGAGCAAGCTGGAGGCAGGAAAAATGGAACTGGAAAAGATCCCGTTCAACCTGAAAGATTTCATGAACAAGGTTATGGCATCTTTCAGCAAAGGCCGGAACCCAGATATAAAATTCGAAGTCAACATTGACCCGCAACTTGATATCGAGATCATCAGTGATGAAACGAGGTTGCTCCAGATCCTGAACAACCTGATTTCCAATGCATGGAAATTCACAAAGAAGGGGAAAATAACGGTTACGGCCAGGGCCGAAAAAAATGAAAACCAGCAGGTAAGTGTTTATTTCAGTGTTGCAGACACCGGCATAGGTATCCCCCAGGCCAAGATCAGGCAGATATTCGACAGCTTTACCCAGGCGGATACAGAAACAACGAGAAAATATGGCGGTACCGGACTCGGGCTGGCCATCAGTAAATACCTTGTCAATAAGATGGGTGGCGAGATCAATGTGAATAGTGAAGTAGATAAAGGATCCTGCTTTTGTTTCACGCTTAACTTCAATGTGAACAGAAAAAAATCATATGTGAACGAAGCTTCGCTCAAGCAACTGAACGGCCTGGACGGCCTTCGTGTGCTCCTGGCGGAAGATAACCCCGTCAACATGATGGTGGCAAAAAGGTTTTTGCAAAAATGGAATCTACAGGTTGATGAAGCCGTGAACGGCCTTGAAGCTGTTGAACTGTACAATAACAATAAATACGATCTGCTGTTGATCGATCTTGAGATGCCTGAAATGGATGGAAATGAAGTAACTGCCTACATCAGGGCAAAAGACCAGGAAATTCCCATCGTGGCTTTCACAGCGGCGGTATACGATGATATGCAGGCCGACCTGCTCAAAAAAGGATTTACGGAATTTATTACTAAGCCTTTCAGACCCGAAGATCTGCATAAAAAAATACTGCAACTGACAGCCTATGATCAGTTGCAGAAGTACCGGTACGGGTAGCAGGTGGCAGGTTGCAGGTTGCAGGTTACAGGTTGCAGATTAATGCAGAAGATAAACTAGAAACTGACTCTTTCATACTTATCTATTGCACTCTCCGGCAAACACACTAACCGGCCAGCACACTATTTCAGGGTCATAATGGTCATAAACCTCTTTTCAGCATCGTCAACCCTCGCAGTAAGCTGCCGTATCCGTTCCATCTGAAGATTAGATGGAACCGATTCCCCTGTGCATATCGCGCGATACACTTCCGTGATCTCGTCTCTCAATCTTGTTTCATCGGCAAACATCGAATTCTGTTTCACCGGAACCAATTCTGCCTTCAGGGCATCCAGTTTATCATATTTATCCTGGATCTTCTTTTTATTCTTTGCTTTTGGCTCTTTAGCTACAGCTTCCTTCAACAATTTCAGACTGCTGTTCATGGAGTCCACATCTTTTGCCAGTCTTTCATGCAGTCTGAATAATTCCATGGCTGCATCGTACTGCTGTTTCCGCCCTTCCAATGTAAATAATGATGAGGGATCATGCTGTACCACCAGCGGCTGGCTGTATTCCTTATCTGCCACTTTCAGGTTCATCGTATAATTTCCGGGCAACACCTGTGGCGCTATAAATGATCCATAATCAGGTTTGGTTCCGGCAGCTGTTTTCGGGCCCTTGCCCCGCAAATTCCAGCTGATCTTATTGATCCCTTTTCTTTTGGTACCCGGAACAGACTGAATCAATTTACCCTCTGCATCTACAATGTCGAGCCTGACATCACCTGTTGAAATCCGATCTTTCAGGTAATAATATACGGGCGGTATGGCCGGAGCATTAGACGCAACCCAGGCGCCTTGTGCACTGGTGCCGCCATTTCCAAAAATTCCAGTGGTCAGGGTCATGGGCTTTACATCAAAAAAATGGACATCTTTCTCCAGCACTTCTGCCGTCAGTTGTCGGATATTAGATATATCATCAACGATCATGATACCTCTTCCATGTGTTGCCAGGATAAGATCATGTGTAACCGGGTGGATCTGAATATCCCTCACCAATGCAAACCATGGAATATTGTTCTTCATCCTGAACCAGTTTGCACCGCCATCTATGGACCCGAATAATCCCATCTCGGTTCCCAGGAACAATAAGTTTTTACTCTGCAGGTCTTCTTTAATACGGTGTGCAAATCCTGTAAACTCCTCGCTTTTGAAAAGCGTCCAGGTTTTTCCAAGGTCAGCCGATTTTGCAACATAGGTCTTGTGGTCACCATACATGTGGTTATCAAAACTTGCATACACTACATTCCTGTCAAAACCTGAAGGCTCAATACTACTTACCCAGGTTTGACCCGGAATGCCGGCTTTGGCATAATACCCTGAAACATTGGTCCAGGTTTTACCGCCGTCTTCGGTGACCTGCAGGTTGCCGTCGTCAGTACCCACCCAAATGATGTTTTCATCCAGGGGAGATTCAGCGATAGAAAATATGGTGCAATGATTCTCAGCAGAAGTCACGTCTGCGCTGATACCACCACTACTCTCCTGTTGCTGTTTCAGTTTGTCATTTGTGGTGAGGTCGCCGGAGATCTTAATCCATGATCTTCCCTGGTCAGCCGATTTGTACAGATACTGAGCTCCAACGTAAAGATTTTTTTTATTCGCGTTTCCTGCGACTATTGGTGTGTTCCAGTTCCAGCGAAGTTTATCGTCGCCAACAGAAGCCTGCGGCCTAATGGATATACTCTTAAAATTTCGCATATCAATGCGGTTCACATCCCCACCCTGCGACTCTGCATACACAATACCCGGATCAACACCATCGGGCGTGACCCAAAATCCATCTCCACCATAAAGATCAAGCCAGTCCGCATTCTTAACACCACCAGGTGCCGATGAAGGTGCAGCCCAAGACCCGTTATCCTGCAATCCGCCATAGACCATATAAGGCGACCGCCGATCTACCGCCACGTGATAAAACTGACCTACCGGTATATTCTGGAGATAGGTCCAGCTGGATCCCCTGTCCAGACTCATATACACGCCACCATCGGTTCCCAGGTATAAATGATTGGTGTTCTTTGGATTTATCCATAGTGCATGATGGTCTGCATGAGGTATGGCTCCCTCTCCGGATGCCTGTGAAAATGAATAGCCTCCATCATCAGAAAAAGAAAAAGAGTATGCCGGCCTGTAAACCCTTTTTGAATCAATAGGATCAACAACAAGCGTGCTGAAATAAAAAGGTCTTGCCACAACATTGAGGGGAGAGCTTTGCTGTTTCCAGCTCTCTCCTCCATCGGAAGAGATGTAAAGTCCTGTATTCGATGATTCAACTATGGCCAGCAGTTTATTGGGTTCAGAAGGAGATATCGCCAGGGCAATACGGCCAAAAGGTTTTGGAGGCAGGCCTGCTTTGAGCTCTTTCCAGGTTTTTCCTCCGTCAGTACTTTTCCACATCGCAGATCCCTCACCGCCTGAATTGAATGAATATGGCTGCCTCCTGAATTCCCAGGTGGTGGCATACACCACATTGGGATCTTTGGGATCAATGACAACGTCCGCACATCCGGCTTTATCGCTGATAAAAAGTATTTTCTCAAATGTTTTTCCGGCGTCAATGGATTTATATAAACCCCTGTGTTTGCTGTTGGCCCAGAGAGCACCCGGAGCCGCAACATAGATCGTGTTTGAATTGGATGGATCCAGAACGATCTTCGAAATATGTTCCGTACTATCCAGGCTTCCTGTTTTTACCCAGTTATCTCCCCCGTCTGTTGATTTGTAAAACCCGTCACCGATTGACACTGAATTCCGCATATTACTTTCCCCTGCACCCACATAAATCGTTTTCGGATTATTCTGGTCGATGGCAATGGCTCCAATAGACTGGCAATACTTGTCGAATATGGATTTGAAAGAAGCGCCTGCATTGGTTGTTTTCCAAACCCCGCCACCGGCAGTTCCCACATAGATCGTTTTACCATGATCGTTATTGACCCCTTCGATGGCACTGATCCTGCCACTCATGGTACCAGGACCGAGTTGACGGGCTTCAAGTGCTCCAAATGTTGCTGAGTTGACTGCAGTTTGCGCAGATGCCAAGGCAGGACAGAAGAAAAGAACTAAAATCAGTTTTCTCATAGAACATGAATTTACAAAATCAAAAAACCCCTTTCGGGGTTTTTTTCAGATCTTAATTACCTGGTTGAAACACAGTATCCGGGATCACCGGGTTCACTTCATATTTCTTGAAATTCAGGGGTGCAGGAGTTTGTGCAGTCTGAATCGTAAATGGAACTACAATACCTTCAGGCAGTTTCTGATAATTGGAAAAATCACTTGACGCTTCCATCATTTGCCCGTTAACGTTCACTTTGACCAGGGCCCTG
>JAHEFC010000166.1:0-1164 GCA_024640385.1 Sphingobacteriales bacterium | reverse complement strand
AGTTCTTGGTGTCAATGAACAGGGTTTTCTCATTACCCAATTTTGACAGTATTTTCAGTTTGAATGCTTCAGTGCCATCGATATCTTCTTTTCCCAACAGATCAACTTTATGTCCTTTTGCAGAATAATCCAGCAGTTCACCCTGGATATCAAGTTGGTCCTGTGCACTTTTCAAAGCTTCTGCAGGCAGGGGCTCTGGCGCAGTTTGACCCATAAATGGCATAAAGGTCCAGCCACTGTCCTGCCTGGTGATGATATAGCCGGTCATATTCATGGCAGTGAACTCCTGCTTGGATGCCTTATTGTTCACCTGGTAGATAGTCATCGGAATATCCATACCCTGCACATTCATAACGGCTTCGCTTTTCATGCTGGTCACTTTCTTCCAGTTATCTTTTCCTCCTACGGCCTCGATGTGTTTGTTAACCACTTCGTCTGCTGTTTGGGCCTGCACGGTCCCGAACAGGAGACTGGCAACAAAAAGACCAAGGATACTTGAACGTTTCATAATTGTAATGTTTATTGTATTAAAATTTTACTCTGGTTTATACAGTTTAGGGTCAACCGGTTTGTTCACTTCGATCACTTCATAATTTGTTGCCGCACCCATTCCACCTATGGCCATGGAATACGGGAATACAAATCCATCAGCAGTTTTCTTGTAATCAGAATAGGTAATGGTCACTTCATTATCTCCTCCGGCCCCACCCTGTCTGCGCATGCCGCCCATGCCACCACCTTTTGTGCGGGCCGCAAGGATATAATAATTTTTTGTATCAATGAAATAAGTAATATCCCTGCCAGTTTTCAAAGTCAGTTTTACCTTGAAACATTCGGTTCCTTCAAAATCTTCTTTGCCAAGAAGTTCTGCAGTATGGCCTTTGGCTTTATAGTCGGCAAGGGGACCTGCGCAATCAAGTTCGGTTTGCTGCATCTGGACAGCCTCCTGAGGCAATGCTTCAAATTTGTTCCCGTTCCTTGGATTAGAGGTCCATCCTTCTTTATCAGTAATTACAGTAACAGCAGAACCCATGCCGAAATTGATCTCCCTGCGTAATAATTGCTTATCCACCTTCCACAACTTGCTTGTGATCTCGTTGCCGTTCTGCATAACAGATACTCCTTCCATATATACCGACTTCATCTGCTTTAACTTATCAAGCC
>JAHEFC010000165.1 GCA_024640385.1 Sphingobacteriales bacterium | reverse complement strand
GAAGCCCCATTTGAAAATGTCTTATCGCGCAGCCCCCATTTCATGCCCACATCTTCAAATGCCAGGTCTCCTTTATTATGGAACATCTTATTTTCAATAGGTACCGATGGCATTTTCTTGATGATCTCTTCGATCTCTTCTTTCTTGCCCGTCATCACCATGCGCTGTACCACATCATTGGCAAAGAAGTCGATGAAGTCCTGGTCCGTAACATCATTATAAATGCCATTGCAAATGTAGATATCGTTGAGGCCATCGTTATCAGCGTCAAACATCAGGGCTCCCCAGCTCCAGTCTGAAGCCGACACTCCTGAATAATGTGCGATCTCCTTGAACTCTCCTTTACCATTATTGAGCTGCAGTGTATTCTGCATATACTGGTGGTAGAATCCGGATTTCTCTTTGAAACGCTGGACGTCAACATTTTCGAATGAGGTGGTTGTTTTAAGACGAAAATCGTTGTCGGGAAGCATTTCTGTGACGAAGATATCCTGTTGCCCATCGTTGTTGATATCGGCCATATCAGCACCCATGGATGAGTGACTGAGGTGTTGGATCCGGCTTTCCAGTTCTTCTTTAAAGGTCCCGTCTTTCTGGTTGATATAGAGATAATCCCGTTCGAAAAAATCATTGGATACATAGATGTCGGGATACCTGTCGTTATTGACGTCTCCAACGGTTACACCCAGGCCAAACCCGATCAGGCTTCCATAGATATTGGCCGCCTTGCTTACATCCACAAATTTGCCGTTATCGTTCCTTAATAATTTATCACCACCGCCTTTCAGGAAATCAGCCACTGGCCAGTCTTCCGCTCGCAGGTCACGTTTATTGGAATAGTTCAGTGTATTTACCGGGATGAAGCTATTGTTCAGTATGTAGGCATCCAGGTCGCCGTCTAGATCGTAATCGAAGAATGCCGCATGAGTAGTGAATCCCGGATCATTGAGGCCGTATTCGGCCGCTTTTTCTTCAAAGGTCAGATTGCCTTTATTGATCCATAATTGGTTCTCCAGTCCAACACCTTTCTGGTAACCGGCATTGCAAACATAGATATCAAGGAGTTTGTCGTGGTTGATGTCCACCATCACTACGCCCGTGCTCCACTGTTGTTTATCTCCGAAACCTGCTTTTTCCGAAATGTCTTCAAACTTGAAATTGCCTTTATTGAGATAGAGTTTATTAGGGCCCATATTGGCGGTGAAAAAAATATCAGTAAGTCCGTCGTTATTGATATCACCTGTAGCCACTCCGGCGCCGTTGTAGAAGTTCCGGTAGCTGAAGATGTTGAAGTCTTTCGAGTTGGAGATCCTGTTTTCAAAATTGATCCCGCTGTCCGGGGCTTTAACGAACAGGGTACTATTATCATCACCGGGTTTACAGCCGGAGATATAAAATATGAATGCGAGCAGGAGGGTTTTCCGCATATGATAAAAGCAAAAAAGGTCAATTTACATTGACCTTTTTGCAAATTAAAGTTAACAATATCTCTATTAGTAACCGGGGTTTTGTGTCAGGTTAGGATTCACAGCCAGCTGTTGGTTGGGAATCGGGAAGATCAACCTTTCGTTACCGGATTTAGTCGGACGAGTAGAAGTTGTTCCTGCTCCTGCAGTCAACGCATTCAGGAAAGTACCGAAACGAACCTGGTCGTTTCTCCTCCAGCCTTCCCAATACAGTTCACGTCCTCTTTCGTCGAGGATAGTCAGATCTCCAATGGCAGTGAGGGCCGAAGCACCACGTTTGGCACGGAGTTCATTGAGTAAAGTGAGTGCATTGGCATCCGACTTGTTTTTCCTCCAGAGTGCTTCCGCTTTCATAAGTAATACGTCAGCATAACGGAAGATCACATATTCGTTCTCGGCGTTACCATCGATACCCTGGGCAAAATCAGGTGGATATTTCACCACACGGATACCTGTGATCTCGAGATTATTGCCTGTTTCTTTGAGTGCAACCTGGCGAGTGAAGGCCAGCTTGTTACCTTTCCTGTCATTCAGTTCTTCGCCTTTTTCATTCAGCTGCTGACCAACCAGCATACCTACACGGAGACCTGTTTTGTCAGTTACACCGGTAAATGTTCCGCTTCTACGGGTATCATTAGTTTCGAACTTGTCGTAGAAATCAGCCAGTGTGGTGAAACCGTTCCAACCGCTGGGCTTCTGGTTATAGTGCAGCGTACAGAACCACTGGAACCTGTTATTACCACCCCTTACACCAACAGTATTCTCCAGGGAGAAGATCAACTCTTTAGAAGCTGTATTATTGTTGGGGGCAAAGTTTGTATAAAAGTTATCAGCCAAGGCATAGCCCCTGGGGCTGGCTTTGATGGCATCGGCATAGGCGATCACCTTGTCCATATCAGCAGCAGCAAAAGTAGGAGTCAGGCGGTTTGCATACACACCCCTGTTGAGGTATGCTTTCATCAGCAAAGCACGAGCCGCATCTTTAGTTGCAACAAATGTATTCGTGCTGGTAGTTAAGTCAGGCAGAGTAGTGAGTATAGCCTCCAGCTCAGAGATCACTTTATCACAAGCTGCTGCTCCTTTCAAGGTTACAGGTACCGCTTTGAGATCTTTCAGGTCTTCCCTGTAAGGAACCTGATCGTAAAGATCAAGCACCAGGAAAACTGAAAGCGCCCTGATAAACCTGGCCTGTGCTGCTTCACTTGGCGTTGGATTTTGTTCCAGCACCGCAGTAGCAGAGAACTGAGCTGTGAGCAGTGAATTGAATGTGTTCCTTACAACGCTGTGATCAGCATCCCACTGGTGATTGTGGATCACGCGCCATACACCGTTATCGTCCCAGTCTGGTCCCCTGGTTGGGCCGAGGGCTTCGTCTGATGAATGTTCTTCAAGTGCCCAAACCACGTCCTGGGTTTGCAAACCACCCAGTGAGTTATAAGCGCCCTGGAGAAGACCAGTAGCAGAAGCCTGCTGGAAGTTCACAGAATCCCTCTGTTCTTCCTCAAGCTTTGTACAGGATACGGCAACTGCCACACCCAGAGCTACGGAGAAATATTTAATATATCGCATAAAGATTAGATTGATATTTATTATAAACCAAATTGTAAACCTAAAAGAATTGTCCTGGAGGCAGGGTAGGGAATGTACTCGATACCTGCTGAAGGAATTCCGTTTACATTCTTATCTACGTTAACCTCGGGGTCAAATCCATTGAAACCAGTGATCACGAACAGATTCTGCCCAGTTAAAGTAACAGTTACATTCTTAAATGGTTTACCAAGATTACCAACTTTGTAACCGATAGTCATGTTAGCCAGTTTCAGGTAATCGCCTTTCTCCAGGTAACGGGTTGATGGAGCGATCGCATTTGACAGGTTCTCACCTGTTCCGGGGATCCTTGCATCAATATTCCTGGTTCCGAGGTTACCCACGTTGATCACAGAGTTAGCTGTGTTGTTGTACAGGTAATGCCCTGCAGCACCATTGAAGTTTGCAACAGCGAACAATTTGTTCCAGTTGAAATCTGTAGTGATGCCATAAAGCTGCTTGGGGTTGGGTGAACCGGAGTAGAACAATTTCTCGTTCTCAGCATAAATGCTCTGACCGGTACCTTTATCAATTCCCTCAAATTTCCTGAGATAATATACGTTCAGTGGCTGTCCTGCAACGATCAGCTGAGATGTTGCACCGGAGATACCCTGACCATGAAGTGCACCTGTCTGGTAAGAACCTTTCAGATCCTGTACTTCATTTTTCAGGAATGCGATGTTACCACCGATATTCCAGGTCATTTTATCGTTCCTGATCACTGCCCAGTTCAAAGACAATTCTAAACCTGAGTTGACGATAGATGCGTCAAGGTTCTGCCAGATCACACCTGAAGAAGGAGCTGGTGCGATGGGTGTGGCAGAGAACAGTGGATCTGTAGTTTTCCTGTTGAAATAGTCAACTGTACCAGTCAGCCTGTTATCCATAACACCGAAATCAACACCCACGTTCCACATGGTATTTGTTTCCCATTTCACATCAGGGTTTTCAAAGTTGGCAACGCTGGTGTTATCCAGGGTACCAATGCTAACCCTTCTAACAGCAACTCCTGAAGGGAATTCCTGGTTACCAGTTTGTCCCCAGCTAGCCCTGAGCTTCAGGGTGCTTACAGCTTTGCTGCTACGCAGGAAATCTTCGTTCATCACGTTCCATGCACCGGCAATTGAAGGGAAGTAACCATATTTATTGTTCGCACCGAATTTAGAAGAACCATCAGCACGGAATGTTCCGGTCAACAGGAACCTGTCGCCAAAGCTGAAAGTTGCACGGGCGAAATAAGATTGAAGCTCGTTGATCGGGGGAGCAAATGAATACTGGCCACGATCGTTTGCAGGAGAGTTCTGCATATAATCAGTATACCTCAAACCTGGGTAGTCAAAGAAACGGTTGGACGACATACCGCTACCTTTATAATCATATTTCAGGTATTCATAACCGATCACTGTGTTCAGACTGATATTTTTAGTCAGCTGAGGAGTATAAGATAATGTGTAGTTAATGGTCTGGTTAACCTGGCGGTTGTTCTGGATCTGTGCAGAACCAAAATTACCGGTGAGGTTGAGCCAGTTCCTGATCTCAGTCCTTCTTTCTGCCTGGCTGTAGTTCATCGCATATAACATACGGAATTCCATATTGCGCATGATCTTGTAGCTGGGAGAAATGCTGGCAATGATGTTATTCAGAACTGTTCTGTCATCATAGGCAGCAAGCAGGGCGAGGGGATTAACTGTAGTTGCACCCAGCTGGTTGTTCACCCAGATAGAATCGTTGGGTTTCCTCAGCGGGTGAGTGGGGTTCCACTGTAAAGCAGTACCGATCAAGCTACCCTGGAAACCAGCGTCGTTTGAGATCGGAGCGGCATCAGTGGTTGTATTGGCATACAGGAAATTGAAATCCAATCCCAGCCTCTTGCTTTCAGTGAATTTGAAAGAAGAGGTGAGTGAAGTGGACAATTTCTTGAATCCTGATTCTTTAACAATACCTTCCTGGTTGAGGTAACCGGCAGACAGACGATAGCGTCCGTTCTCATTACCACCTGAAACAGCGAAGTTGTAATTCTGAGTATATCCAGTGCGCAAGATCTCATCCATCGCATTCACATCTCCACCATAATCTCCACTGGTCTGGTTGTATTCTTTTAAAGCAGCCCTGTACTCCGAAGCATTGAGCACATCGATCTGCCTCAACATATTGCTCATACCCAACTGGGCATTGAACTCTATTTTAGGAGCACCTGATGAACCTTTTTTGGTAGTGATAACGATTACACCGTTAGCACCCCTTGAACCGAAGATCGCCGTGGCTGACGCATCTTTCAATACGTCCATAGAAGCAATGTCGTTCGAGTTGATGAAGTTCAGCGGGTTGTCGCCGGGAGCGCTACCGAGCGCAGTACCCAAGCCTGGCTGAGAGCTTCCGCCTGAGAGGGGAACCCCGTCAACCACAATCAGTGGAGCGTTACCAGAACGGATAGAGGAGATACCCCTGATCCTGATCGTGGAGGCACCACCGGGAGCACCAGAGTTATTCAGCACCTGAACACCGGCAACCTTACCTTGAATAAGGTTATCGGGAGACGCGAAAACGCCCGTGTTGAAATCTTTGGCTTTAACTGATGCAACGGAACCGGTCAGGTCACGCTTACGCGCTGTACCATAACCTACCACCACAACCTCGTTAAGGTTGGCCTGGGTGGCCTGTAGTGCGATATCCACCGTAGAACCGGTGATAGCACCTTCGATGTTACCATAACCAACAGCTGAGAAAACCAGCGTGTTGGCATTTTCGGGGACGTTAAGGCGGTAAGTACCATCGTTGCCAGTCTGAGTGGCAAGATTTGTACCCTTTACAGTTACAGTTACACCAGGAACCGGTGCGCCTGTATTGTCTGTTACCCTACCCGAAATTGTTCTTTGCTGAGCGAAAGTCTGTAGTGCCAGCAACAGTGTTACTAAAAGCGCTGGCAGTAAGCGTTTTTGGGTCATAAACAGTTTTTAAAATTTGAGTCGGCGACCAAGATATGTATTTTTTACATATTGAGGCCACAAGCTTAACAAAATTTTAATGCCTTAATCCCTTTTTTTATGAAAAAAGTTTGCTAAAACGATTTACGTTTCAACATACTTGTTTCATGTGATCATTAAAATTCTGAGATGGATGACAGAACGATGAAGTCATGTGCTGCATGGCCGGAAAAAAAATCAGAAGTCTATTCCAACGAATATTTTCTTCTTCATTTTCGAATAGCGGTTATGGTTGAAGGTGTATAACTTACCCGGGCGATGGGGTACATTTTCTTCCATTTCATTGATATCTACCAGCAGTCCGGTGGTGAACAGTTTCTTCCTGAAATTCCTCCTGTCCAGCTTCACGCCCAACACGGCCTCATACAGGCATTGCAGTTCGCGCAGTGAGAATTTATTCTCCAGCAGGTTGAAAATGATGGGCTCCTCCTGCACTTTTTCCTGCAGTCGTTTCAGGCAGGTCTCAAGTATCAGTTTATGGTCAAATGCCATGTCCTGGATCTCGGATACCGCATGCCAGTGTAATTCATTGTCGTTCTGCAGCAGGTGATAGTGCTTCACATTGACCAGCGAAAAATAAGCTGCGGAAACTACACGCCCTGCCGGGTGCCTGTCAATGGCACTGAATGTATGCACCTGCTCCAGGTAAACATTCTCCAAACCTGTTCTTTCCTTCAAAACTCGGTATGAAGCGGAATCCAGGTCTTCATCCAAATCTACCAGGTCGCCCAGCAACGACCATTTCTCCTGGAATTCAGGCAGGTCACTTTTGATGAGGAGTACCTTGAGTGTATTATCGTCAAACCCGAAGATCACACAGTCTACAGATACGGCGAATCCAAAATAGTTATGGATGTCAACAGGTGAGGTATTGATGTTGGGTCTATTGCTTGTTGGCGTCATTAGTGGTCGTTAAACAACGGCAAAAATTATCAATCAATTTTGAAAGCAGCAAATTTTCTATTTTCTAATTGCCTGATTGACTAATTAGCTAATTAGAAAATTAGCCAATTAGCTAATTTTATTTCATGTACAATAAAGAAGAAACAGTAAAACTCCAGGAGGAAACGAAAAAGCTGCTCAAGAAAACTGAAATAAAAAATGCTGACATTGAGAAGCTGCGTGATGTGCTTCGTTTCCATGAATACAGGTATTATATCCTCAACGATCCGCTGATCTCTGATAAAGAATACGATACATTATATAAATCACTGGAGACGCTGGAAAAAGAAGATCCGGATCTGATCACACCTGATTCTCCCACCCAACGTGTTGCTAAAGGTCTCACCGCTTCATTCCCTGTGGTACAACATATGGTCCCCATGCTTTCACTGGAGAACTCATATGACGCCGATGATCTTAAAGATTTTGACAGGAAGGCCAGGGAGATCTCCGGTTTAAAAGAGATCGAATACTGCGTAGAACCAAAATTCGATGGCGCCGGCATCTCACTGATCTACGAGAACGATCGGTTTGTCCGCGGAGCTACACGCGGCGATGGCGTGGAAGGAGAAGATATCACTATTAACCTGAGACAGATCCGCTCCATTCCGCTTATTGCAAAATTCTCTTCCTACGGGATCAGGCAGATCGAGATCCGGGGAGAAGTGATGATGACGAAAGATAGTTTCCGCAAATACAATGAAACGATGATTGCCCAGAACCTCCCCCCGCTGGCTAATCCACGAAATGCAGCATCCGGTTCATTACGAATAAAAGATCCGCGTGAAGTGGCAAAGCGTTCATTGGAAGCTTTCCTCTACCATGTGGCAGATGTTATCCTGGACAATGGAAAGCATTCACCAAAATACCTGCATACACATGCTGGTTCACTCGACATGCTCTGGGAACTTGGATTGAGAAGTCCTCATCGCGAGAAAAAGATCTGCCATGGCATCGATGAAGTGATCGCTTATTGTCACCAATACGAAGCAAAGCGGGATGAACTTCCCTACGAGATCGACGGTATGGTGGTAAAAGTGAACGATATTGAACTGCATGAAAAACTGGGCATGACCACTCACCATCCCCGATGGGCCATAGCCTTCAAGTTCAAAGCCAGGCAGGCAACCAGCCGGTTAAAAGCTGTGGAATTCCAGGTAGGCAGAACCGGTAGTATCACCCCCGTGGCCAAGATCGAGCCAGTACCCATCGGCGGCGTCTCTGTCTCTTCTGTGTCACTTCATAACGAAGACTTTATCAAAGAACGCGATATCATGATCGGCGACCAGGTGCTGGTGGAAAGAGCGGGTGATGTAATACCATATATTGTTAAGGCACTTACCGATGTAAGAACGGGTGCTGAAAAAAAGATCAAATTCCCAACCCACTGCCCGGCCTGTAACGACAAACTGGTAAAACCGGATGATGAAGCCGTCTGGCGCTGTACCAAT
>JAHEFC010000164.1 GCA_024640385.1 Sphingobacteriales bacterium | reverse complement strand
GCAGGGGTACGAAGTGTTTTTGTCCGATGCAGGTGCCCTGAAAGATAAATACCGCAAAGAGCTGAAAGAACATGGGATAGCGTATGAGGAAGGGCAGCATGATGAAGCGAGGATACTTGGAGCAGATGAAGTGATGAAGAGCCCTGGTATCCCTCACAAGAATGAGATGGTGAAGAAGTTGATGGCAAAAGGGGTACCGCTGATCAGTGAATTTGAACTGGCCTACAGGCATATGGGGAAGAGCAGGATGATCGGGATTACGGGGAGCAATGGGAAAACCACCACCTCGGCACTGACTTATCATCTCTGCAAAGAAGGAGGAGCTGATTGTGCTCTGGTAGGGAATATCGGGAATTCGATTGCAAGGCAGGTGGCTCTGGATCCAAGGGAATTATACGTAGCTGAGATCAGCAGTTTTCAGCTCGACGACATAGAGAAGTTCAGGCCTGATGTTGCCGTACTCACCAATATCACAGAAGATCATCTGGATCGCTATGATTACCGGTTTGAAAACTACATCAGGGCGAAGTTCAATATCATGAAGAACCAAACCCTAACCGATTACTTCATATACAATGAAGATGATCCCGTAACCATTGAAAACCTTGGCCAATACCCATTTAACTCTAACCCATTACCGTTGACTATGAGCAGAGAATTACCTAAAGGAGCATTTATCAGGAACAACATGATGACAGTTCAGACGAGCGAGACCTTATCGATGAGCGTTTTCGATTTTGCCCTAAAGGGGAAACACAATCAATACAATACTATGGCAGCATGTGTGGCAGCGTCTACGGTGGGGATCAGGAAGGAGAAGATCCGTGATGCCGTGAAAACATTTGAAAGTCTTGAACACAGGATGGAACCCGTGGGAACGGTCAGGGGGGTGGAATTCATCAACGACAGCAAGGCCACCAATGTCAACAGTACCTGGTTTGCGCTGGAGAGTATGAATAAGCCCGTTATCCTGATCCTTGGCGGTGTGGATAAGGGAAATGATTACACGTTGCTATTTGACCTGGTAAAAGAAAAGGTGAAAGCCATTGTTTGCCTGGGCATCGATAATACAAAACTGCATAAGGCATTTGGAAATGTTGTGGAAGTGATGGTAAATACTTCGTCGGCCGTAGAAGCGGTGAAAGCGGCATTCCATCTTTCCTCAAAAGGAGATGTGGTGCTGCTGAGCCCGGCCTGTGCAAGCTTCGACCTGTTCAGTAATTATGAAGACAGGGGAAAGCAGTTTAAGGAGGCGGTAAAAGAGTTATAGGACGTAAGGAATGTGATGAACCCCGACGGAGTCGGGGCAAGTAGTGATGAATGTGGGGAATGTGAAAAAATGAAATGGTGACAGAGCTGCTGCAACCTGCAACCTGCCACCTGCAACCTGAAGAATATGATCGAGCAATTACATAGTAGAACAAAGGGCGACAAGGTCATCTGGGGCATTGTAGTGATGCTTACCATGGTGAGTTTGCTGGTAGTGTACAGCAGTACCGGCACGCTGGCTTATAAGCTGTCGAAGAGCACCGAGAGCTACCTGTTCAAGCAGTTCGTATTCATTGCCATTGGTTTGATGATCATTTATTTCGCGCACAAGGTCAACTACACGATCTATTCGAGGGTGGCTGTATTCATTTTCCTGGCATCAATACCCCTGTTATTATATACGTTGATCTTTGGTGTAAGCCTTAACGAAGGAAGCCGGTGGATCAAGCTTCCCATCATCAACCTGACATTCCAGACCTCTGACCTGGCCAAGCTGGGGTTGTTCATGTACCTGGGCCGTCAGCTCAGCCGCAAACAAAATGTGATCAAGGATTTCAGGAAGGGGTTCATCCCGCTCATTGTACCTGTTGGTATCATATGTATTCTCATTGCACCGGCCAACCTCTCCACAGCTTTGCTGGTAGGGGCCACAAGCCTGCTGCTGATGTTCATTGGCCGGGTAAGCCTGAAGCATATTGCGTTGGTAATAGGTGTGGCAGCTATCCCGATCTTATTCCTGATCGGTGTTGCTGCCGCATATTATGATAAAGACGAAAACAGGTCCAAAGAACTTCCCGAAATGATGACCAAGGGACGTGTGGGTACCTGGGTCAAACGTGTGCAAACCTTCATGTATGCCAGCAAGGAAGAAACATCTTACCAGGTGCAGCAGGCTAAAATTGCCATTGCAAAAGGAGGCTGGGTTGGGTTGGGGCCTGGTAATAGTGAGTCGAGAAATTTTCTTCCCCATCCTTATTCAGATTTCATATATGCTATAATAATAGAAGAGTATGGTTTGATGGGAGGAGCCTTTGTGTTGTTCATTTACCTGGCTTTTATGTTCAGGTGCATCAGGATATTCAAGAACTGTCCTTATGCATTTGGGGCATTTCTTGCGCTGGGGCTGAGCATTACACTGGTGATACAGGCTATGGCGAATATGGCGGTCAATGTGAATCTGTTCCCTGTAACAGGGGTTACACTGCCGCTGATCAGTATGGGAGGAAGTTCATTTCTATTCACCTGCCTGGCTATCGGCATCATATTAAGTGTAGCCCGAAATGTGGAGCAAATGGAATCACCTGTTGCTGTTGAAGCGGCAGAAAATGAGGAAGAGGCATGAAGATGATCATTGCAGGCGGCGGAACCGGGGGGCATATATTCCCTGCCATAGCGATCGCAAATGCAGTGAAAAAACTGGATCCAAACGCAGAGATCCTTTTTGTAGGCGCGAAAGGGAAAATGGAGATGGAAAAAGTACCGCAGGCGGGGTACCGGATCGAGGGGCTTGATATTGCGGGGTTCAACAGGAGTTCTTTGATCAAAAATATCTGGCTGCCATTCAAACTGGTAAAGAGTTTCCTGCAGGTCAGGAAGATCATGGGTGAATTCAGGCCAGATGCAGTGGTTGGTGTAGGCGGTTATTCAAGTTTCCCGGTGCTGAGATATGCACAGCAGAAAGGAATACCCACTTACATCCATGAGAGCAACTCTTTTGCCGGCAGATCGAACATGATGCTGGGGAAAAAAGCTGCCAAAGTGTTTGTAGCTACTGACGGGATGGAGAAGTTTTTCCCTGCGGAAAAGATCGTGATCACGGGCAATCCTGTGAGAACGGTGATAGCGGAATCGAGAATAGGTAGGGAAGAAGCGATTCGTTTTTTTGGACTGGATCCAAACCGGAAAACCATTCTTTCCATTGGTGGAAGCCTGGGAGCAAAAAGCATCAATGAGGCGATCGATGAGGGCCTGGACAAGATCGGTTCGAACGATATCCAGCTGATCTGGCAAACGGGCAAACCTTATGCGGAGCGCGGCCGGGAGGCAGCCAGGGGGAATCAACGGGTATGGGTAAGCGATTTCATAAAGGAAATGGAATATGCTTTTGCAGCGGCTGATGTGGTGATATCAAGGGCAGGGGCGATGGCGATTGCTGAATTATGTGTAGTGGGAAAGCCATCCATTTTTGTGCCTTATCCATTTGCTGCGGAAGACCATCAGACGGTGAATGCGAAAACGCTGGAAGCCAAACAGGCGGGGATCATGATCAGGGATGAAGAGGCAAAGAACAGGCTGGTGGATGAAGCGGTAAAGCTGGTACGCGATGAAAACAAGAGAATAGAATTGAGTAAAAATATTGCAGCGTTGGGGGTGAGGGATGCGGACTTGATCATTGCGAAGGCAATATTGAATATTCCGGATTCCGGATTGCGGATTCCGAATTGAAATGAATCCGGAATCCGTAATTCGGAATCCGGAATAATTAAAGAGAATTGGTAAACATTAAAGACATATCGCACATCTACTTCATCGGTATCGGTGGTATTGGCATGAGTGCCCTGGCAAGGTATTTTCATTCGCTGAATATCCGCGTGAGCGGGTATGATAAAACACCATCGCCACTGACGAGGGAACTGGAGGCTGCAGGGATGGACATCCATTATGAAGATGATCTGTCGAAAGCACCAAAAGATGCAAATGCCGTGGTTTTCACGCCTGCGATACCTGCTGACCATTCGGAACTGAATTTTTTCAGGGAGAACGGATACCCGGTGTTAAAGCGGAGTGACGTGCTGCAGATCATCAGTGAGCATTCTTTCAATATCTGCGTTGCGGGTACCCATGGTAAAACGACCATCAGTACTATGGTGGCTCATATTCTTCGGGATACGGGTTATGGTTGCAATGCTTTCCTGGGTGGTATTTCTTCCAACTACAATACCAATTTCTGGAGTAATGAAAGAAATGTTTGTGTGATAGAAGCTGATGAGTACGACAGGAGTTTTTTGAAACTGAGCCCTGATATCGCCATCATATCCGCCATGGATCCTGATCACCTGGATATATATGGTACCGCAGAAGAAATGGAAGAAGCCTATATAAAGTTTGTGCGTAAGATCAGGATAGGGGGATTGCTGATATCCAGGAAGGGATTGAAGAGGGAAAAGGATCTTATTGCTGATAAGCAAATGACCTATTCTTTGAACAACGAGCAAGCTGATGCTTATGCTGATAATCTGAAGGTGGTGGACGGATCTTATGTTTTTGATATGGTCTGGAAGAATGAGAGACTGGATGGTTTGCAATTGAATGTTGGTGGTTTGCATAATGTGGAGAACATGGTGGCCGCGGTCTCAGCCGCATTGCACCTTGATATAGACCGGGAAAAGACCAGGAATGCAGTGGCATCATTCAGGGGAGTGAAGAGAAGGTTTGAATACATCATAAAAAGTGACCTGGTGTTTATTGATGATTATGCACATCATCCGGAGGAGTTAAGGTCGCTCATAAAAAGCGTGAAAATGCTTTACCCCAACAGGAAGGCCGTGGTTGTTTTCCAACCGCATCTTTTCTCGAGAACAAAGGACCTGGCGGATGGATTTGCAGAAGTACTGGACCTGGCTGATGAGGTAATGTTGCTGCCCATTTATCCGGCCAGGGAATTGCCTGTGGAAGGTGTTACGAGCAAGTTGATCAGCGACCGGATGAGGGGATGTGAAACGGGACATAAGGTCCGGCTGGTTGAAAAAGATGATGTGCTGAAATGGGTAGAATCAAACAGGGAACAGATGAAGAACCAAGTGCTTGTTACTGCAGGTGCAGGAGATATAGACAGGATGCTGGAACCAATTAAAAAAACTTTAACTGTATAAAATGCCAGGCGGAAAGAGATTTTTCAATGCTTTGTTGCTGGTATTCTGGATCGCCTTATCAGTTGGTGTGCTTACGCTGTTGGTGGCTGCCATCGAAACTAGGAATGCCAAACCCTGCAGTGACCTGAAGATCATTATCACCGGGCCAAAGGACGCTCTATTTGTAGATCAGAAAGATGTGAAGAAAATGCTGATGGCCATTAACGGAGACAAGATCATAGGCAGGCCCCTGAAAGATTTTGACCTGAGGCGCATGGAAGATTCAATTGAGTCGGATCCCTGGATCAGTAATGCCGAATTGTTTTTCGACAACAATCGTGTATTGCAGGTAAGGGTGACAGAGAAAGAACCAGTGGCCCGTGTATTTACAGTTACGGGGAATTCATTCTATATAGACACCGCATTATTCCGTTTACCCCTGAACAACAAATTCACACCCCGATTACCGGTGTTCACCGGTTTTCCTTCTGACCGTAAGAAATGGAAAGGGAAAGACAGCCTGCTGATCAGCCAGGTGAGAGATATCAGTTTGTTTCTGAAAGAAGATCCTTTCTGGATGGCGCAGATCGACCAGGTGGATATTGATGCAGAAAGGAATTTTCAAATGGTTCCCAAAGTGGGAAAGCACCTGGTACAGTTCGGCGATGGGAAGGAAGTAGAGAAAAAGTTCAGAAAGCTATTCATATTCTACAGGGATGTGATCAGCAAAACGGGCTGGAGCAGGTATGCCGCCGTGAATGTGGGTTATACGGGACAGATTGTGGCTACACGAAAAGATGTGCAGGCGGTGAAAGCCGATACTGTACTGGCGCGGCAGTGGATGGTGCAGATGATCAAAAACCTCAAAGAACAGGCATTGAAAGACACTTTCAATACAAAACGAGTTACAACAACCAGAATAAAAGAACAACTATGAACCAGGAACAACCCATTATTGTAGGCCTTGATATTGGCACTACCAAGATCGCTGCCATTGCAGGAAGAAAGAATGAGTTCGGCAAACTTGAGATCCTCGGATTTGGCCGTGCGAACAGTAACGGTGTCCAGCATGGAATGGTTTTGAACATCGATCAGACCATTAAAGCCATCCAGCAGGCCCTTGAAAACTGCTACAAATCGAATCCTAATCTTGAGATCAACGAAGTGTATGTAGGTATTGCCGGGCATCACATCAAGAGCCTGCAAACGCGTGGTGATATTGTCAGGAAAACCACTGATGATGAGATCAAGCAGAGTGAGATCGATCAGCTGCTGTCTGATCAGTACAAAACTTATATACCTGCAGGCGACCAGATCATTGACGTGATCCCGCAGGAATTCACGGTGGATAATTTTCAGAATATCCCCAATCCCATAGGTTACAGCGGGGTGAAAGTGGGAGCCAATTTCCATATTATCACCGGCGATAAGAACGCGATCCGCAATATCAACAGGAGCGTGGAGAAGGCTGGTTTGAAAGTGAAAGACCTCGTATTACAGCCCCTGGCTTCTGCTGCTGCAGTTATGAGCGAGCAGGACCTTGAAGCTGGTGTTGCCATAGTAGATATTGGTGGTGGAACAACTGACCTTGCCGTTTTTTACGAAGGCATATTGAAACACACGGCTGTGATTCCCTTTGGCGGTGAGAATATCACCAATGATATCAAAACAGGATTGGGTGTCTTGAAGACCCAGGCTGAACAGATGAAACTCCAGTTTGGCAGTGCACTGTCAGACGAAGCCAAGAGCAACGCATATATCACCATTCCCGGATTAAGGGGCATGCAGCCAAAGGAGATCAGTGTAAGGAATCTCGCCAACATCATCCAGGCAAGGATGAGCGAGATACTGGATTTCGTCAGCTATCATCTCAAGCAGGTTGGCCTGGAGAGCCGGATGCTGAATGGTGGTATTGTACTCACCGGTGGTGGTTCACAATTGAAACACCTGATCCAGCTAACTGAATATGTTACCGGCCTGAATGCCAGGATCGGTTATCCCAATGAACATCTTGCTGCGGGACATATTGAAGAACTGGCCAAGCCAATGTATTCAACTTGTATTGGTCTGATCCTGAAAGGTTACAACGTTTATGAGAACAACCAGAATGTACTCAGGGGATATGAAATTGAAACCAAAGAAGAAGTTATTGAAGAAACAGTCACAACAAACCAGCAGGGCGAAGATGTGGTGATCAGGGTGAAGAAGCGCAGGAAGAGCCTGAAAGGATTTATGGACTCCATTAAAGATGGATTGATAGACCTGTTCAAAGAAGAAGAAGATGCCAAACTGATGTAATTAGGCAATTAGCGAATTAGCTAATTAGACAATTGAAAACAACTAACTATTAAATTCAAAAAATAAGACCATGATCCAATTCGATTTACCAAAAGAACATTCCTCCATCATCAAAGTGATTGGAGTTGGAGGTGGCGGCAGCAATGCGGTCAATTACATGTTCGCTCAGAATATTGAGGGGGTGAATTTTGTTATATGCAACACAGATTCGCAGGCCATCCACACCAGTAAGGTGCCCAATAAGATCCAACTGGGTCCTCACCTGACCCAGGGGCTGGGAGCGGGAGCCAATCCGGAGATCGGCCGGCAGGCTACAGAAGAAAGTCTGGAAGAGATCAAGCGCATCCTGGAAGTGAATACCAAGATGGTATTCATTACCGCCGGAATGGGTGGTGGAACAGGAACGGGAGGTGCTCCCATTGTTGCCAAGATCTGTCGCGACCTGGGGATCCTCACGGTTGGTATTGTGACCACTCCTTTTTCCTATGAGGGAAAGAAAAGGATCGCACAGGCCGAGGAAGGCATCAACAAGCTGAAAGAATATGTAGATACACTGCTTGTGATCAGCAACGATAAGCTGCGTCACCAGTTTGGTAATCTCACCATGCGTGCCGCATTCTCCAAGGCAGATAATGTGCTGGCCACAGCTGCAAAATGCATCACCGATGTGATCAGTTCAACCGGCCAGATCAATGTTGACTTTGCAGACGTTTGTACGGTTATGCGTAAGGGTGGTGTTGCCATACTTGGTTCGGCAACTGCATCCGGAGAAAACCGTGCGCAGCGTGCTATTGAACTGGCGCTTAATTCGCCATTGCTCAATGATAATGATATCCGTGGCGCTAAATGGATACTTATCAATATCAATTCCGCCGAAGGCGAGAATGAATTCACCATGGATGAAGTAGAGATCATCCAGAACTATCTCCTCCAGCATGCAGGGCAGGATACCGATGTGATCCTGGGTCTGGGTTATGACACTAACCTGGAAGACAAGATCGGCATTACCCTGATCGCAACTGG
>JAHEFC010000473.1 GCA_024640385.1 Sphingobacteriales bacterium | reverse complement strand
CATGGAAGGCATTGTTACAGTAAATGTGAAAAACCAGACTAACTACGGTTCCAATAATTACAACACAACAACCAAGAACAATAACAAAACCAGCACCACCACTGATAAGAAAACAACCGGGTCAACATATTCCACTTCACAGCAGAATTATGAAACCACCCTGCTTTTGAATATGTTTAATGATAAGGGGGCCAGTATTTTCAGCCAGGAAAGAAAATCCGTCTGGAGTACCCAGGACTCCTATAAATCCGCCCTGGAATATTTATTAAAAAGGACCCCTGTTTACAGCAAATAAAACATTTGCATCTTCCGGGATAATCAAAACTCTATCTTATTAATGCCCAGGTTCTTCGGAAAAAGACTCGGACTGTCAATCTTTCTCGTTATCCTGGGCTTATCGGCCTGGTCGCAAAATGCTGATACCATTAAACGTCCAGACAGTTCCAAGTCACCATTTGTCAGGTCCATGCAGCAATTAGGCTCCGATGAGGCAGCCAGGAGCATAATAAAGTTTCAGGACGAACAGGTATCAAAAAGGCAGCGACAGCTGGTAGATCAAATTGCCAGAACAAACCAGCAACTTAAGATCTTTCTAAAAAAGGGGATTGATACCGCTTCCATAAAGAACGAACTGGAAGAAACGAGGTCATCCCTGGAGATCGTAAAAGAAGGTGTTTTCGTGAACAAGGGGACCTCACAAACACACAGGAACCTTACCGTATCATCGGCCATTCTTACTGAACTGATCAACCGGATGAGTTCAAAAAAGTACCAGCTGGATCTGTATGCTAATGGCCTCATTGATTTCAGGGATAAACTGGATTCACTCCAGGCAGATACAGTGTTGTACCATTTCCCCGACGATTCATTGAAGATCCGAAAATACCAAAGCAGGCTCAGATTGGTAGTTAAGGAATTCATACCTATAGACAGTAGCCTTAACTCTTCTCTGAACAGTATTGAAGGATTGCAGCCTGAAGTAGATCTGATGGTATATGACCTCAAATCTGCATTGGAAGACGTAGAGCTTTACCGAAAAAAACTTTCTGAAAAGAATTTCAAAAGAGAGTTTGCCAACATCTGGGGTAAGGTGGGTTTTACCAGGCCGTTTAAACAGATCCTGAAATTTTCCAGCTCCAAAGAAAGCCTGCTCTTTGGATTCTATATCAATGACAACCTGGGCAAATTGCTGATCATTTTTATCCTGATCATACTTACAACCATTTTGATCAGCTCAATAAAAAAACGCCTGATCCAGGAAGGACCAATGGATCCTGCATTCACAGGCCAGCTTGTGATCAGGTATCCCTTCTTGTCCGCGATGATCATTATACTTAGCATTTTTCAGTTCATCTTCTTTGATCCGCCATTTATTTTCAGTTTTTTCTTCTGGATTATTTCAGCAATAGCACTCACCATAATATTCAGGAATTATATTACCCCATACTGGATGACTTTCTGGATCGTCTTTATTGGGCTATTCATATTGGCAAGTGCAGACAACCTCATACTGCAGGCCTCCAGAACAGAAAGATGGCTGATGGCGGCATTGTCTTTGTCGGGAATAGTTTATGGATCCTATATATTATCAGGCAAACAAAGGCAGGAATTAAGAGAGAAAAAAATACTATACTTCATCGCTTTTGTTGTGTTACTCCAGGCGGCATCCCTCCTGGCCAACACTTTTGGAAGATTCAACCTGGCAAAAACATATCTGGCAACAGGCTATGTGGGGCTTATTATCGCCATATTATTTCTTTGGACTGCCCGGCTGATCAATGAAGCACTTACTATTGCATCAAGAATATACAAGCATCCCGATAGAAACCTGTTCTATATCAATTTTGAAAGAGTGGGCAACAAAGTACCTGGATTTTTCTACGTTCTCCTGATCATTGGCTGGGTGGTGCTGATAGGAAGAAATTTCTACTCTTACAAACTGTTCATTGGTCCGCTTAATGCGATGATAACAGAGGAAAGGACCATTGGGAATTATACATTTACCATCAGTGGCCTGATCGTGTTTCTTGCCATCCTGATTACCTCCATGTTCCTGTCCAGACTGGTTTCATTTTTTGCTTCAGAGCCTGTTGCCACACATGAAACAAACGCCAAAAACTCCAAAGCAGGTATCGGCAGCTGGCTGTTGCTGGTCAGGATATTCATCATCAGCATGGGGCTGTTCCTGGCTCTCGCAGCTGCAGGCGTACCCTTGGACAGGATAACAATAGTTATTGGCGCATTGGGTGTGGGTATAGGCCTTGGCCTGCAGAGCCTGGTCAATAATCTCGTAAGCGGTTTATTCATTGCCTTTGAAAAACCAGTCAATGTTGGAGACCATATTGAAGTAAATGGAAAACCCGGAACCATGAAATCCATCGGATTCCGAAGCAGTGTGGTCACACTGGCAGACGGAGCCTGCCTGATCATTCCTAATGGAGATCTCCTCAGTCAGCACCTGGTGAATTGGTCCATGGCCAAGGATGTGAAAAAGATCACTACCAAAGTAGGGGTGGCCTATGGCAGTAACCTGGAAAACGTAAAATCCATTCTGAAAAATATCCTGGCAGACGACGACAGGATTCTGAAATACCCTGCACCATCTGTTGTGGCAAAAGAATTCAATTCTTTTGCCATTGACTTTGAATTATCCTGTTGGGTTGCCAATATGGGCGAAGCCAGCAACGTGACCAGTAATATTATTGAAAAAATTGATCGTGATTTCAGGAACGCAGGTATCGTTATACCTTTCCCACAACAGGAATTACATATTCATACTAACCCGCCTGAAACAAAATCCTGATCGCCTTTATATTCTTCCATAGGCTATAAAAGCCGCCATGGCCATTAATGCAAGATTGAATACTACCGCTTTCCACTCTTTGTATTGGATATGATGGATGATCGCGAACACCATGATCACTGCAAGACCGATAGCCGCAAGTGGTGTTAGTACCGGTAATATATTCAAGGCTGTAGGAAGGATCAGTCCTGCAGCACCAAGTAATTCCGCCAGTCCAATTATTCTAACCAGGCTAAGATGAACCCTTTCCGCCCAGTTAATGCCCTGCTTTTGTAGCCTGTCAAGCGGTTG
>JAHEFC010000472.1:1547-3095 GCA_024640385.1 Sphingobacteriales bacterium | reverse complement strand
ACGCCTTCAACGCCATTCACAGCTTTCTCCAATGGTTCCGTGATTTGCTGTTCGATGATCTCTGCATTGGCACCGGTATACTGTGTACGTACGTTAACAACGGGAGGATCGATGTTAGGATATTCCCTTACACCAAGGAAGTTGAAACCGATGGCTCCGAAAATGATGATAACGATGGAACAAACGATGGCAAGAACAGGCCTTTTTAAACTGAGTTCAGATAAATTCATCAGCTTCGGTTTCGGTTCAGTTTACAATTTTGGTGAGCTTGATCTTAGAGTCATTCTTCACAAATAATAATCCGGTGGTGATCACCGTGTCTCCCGGATTCAAGCCACTGATGACCTGGATCATAGTGGAATCCCTGACGCCTGTTGTAATATCGGTCATTGCTGACATCCCGCTACGATATACTGCCACTTGTTTATTCCTGGCCTGTGGGATCACCGCATTACTGGGGATCATCATGGCATGGTCATTTCTCCCGAGGATCATGTTCACTTTAGCAAAAGATCCGGGTACCATAAACGCATCAATATCCTGAACAACGGCCCTGATCCTGAGATTACGTGTTGCCTCGTCTACATAACTTTCTTTGGCAAGCACATTGGCTTTGTATGTTTTGTCGGACCCCTCTATGGCAAATTCAATGGGCATGCCATTTTTGATCTGGGAACTGTATTTTTCCGGTACACTGAATTCGATCTTCATTTGCTTCACTTCAGTGATGGTAGTGATCAGGTTGGAAGGGGAGATGTATGCTCCCGGGCTGATGTTTTTCAATCCGAGGCGCCCGGTATAAGGAGCCCTGATCTCAGTTTTACCTATGGCCACCTGTGTAAGTTCGATATCGGCCTTGATATTACTGACCTGCAATAATGAAAGGTCATAATCCTGCTGGGCGATCCCTCCAATGGCCAGCAATTCTTTCTGTCTTTCTTCTGTTTTAAGAGCGATCTGCAACTGTACCTGTAGTTTCTTCAACTCGGCCTGCAGGTCTCCATCGTAGATCTTTACAAGCAGGCTGCCTTTGGGAACTATGGCTCCTTCCTTTAAATTCAGCTGAACGATCCTGCCGGATATCTCCGGCCTGATCTCGGTGCTTTCATTGGCCAGGATAGTGCCTGACACTTCCACAATTTCTTCAATGGAACTGGTTTTTACAACCATTGCCTCCACTTCAAGAACCTGTTGGGCCATATTGCCGCCCGGACCTGCCTGGGTTATTTTCTTGTCAGACTTGCAGGAATAAAATGCTGCAAGAAAAATAAATGCCGAAAGAATTCTACTCATGGGATTTGAAAATACTTCTAATCGTTAATAAGAGCCGACCACTCATCAATAGATGCCGTTAGTTCCTCAAACTTGTATGCGAGCGGTAAAGATATGAAGCTGTTGATGTATTTCAGCCAATTTTAGATCCATTCTTGACCGGGTGCCCCGGTTTGAGCAAGACCACATCTCCATTTTCATCATATATCCCCAAAACAAGGCACTCGCTGAAAAAGTTCGCGATCTGTTTTGGAGGAAAATTCACTACCGCTACAA
>JAHEFC010000472.1:0-1537 GCA_024640385.1 Sphingobacteriales bacterium | reverse complement strand
GACCAGTTGATAAGATGGTTTTCTGGCATTTGGGAAAGGAAGGGCTTCGATGATAGTGCCGAGGCGTATATCAATTTTTTCGAAATCTGCCCAACTGATGTGCGACATATGGTTTTCAATTTTACTTAACTTACCAAAAAAACCAACATGGATAAATTTTCTTCCAGGAGGAAGTTCATTAAGAATCTGGGGGCTGCATCGGCAGGTTTTTTCATTGTGCCCAGGCATGTATTGGGTAAAGGATTCATTGCCCCGAGTGATAAGCTGAACATAGCAGCGATAGGAGCAGGAGGCAAGGCGTTGTTCAATATCAGCCAGGCATGGAATAACGGAGCGGAGAATATTGCAGTGTTATGTGATGTGGACGACAGGCAGTCAGCCGAAATGCGCAAGAAATTTCCGAGCGCAAAATATTACAAGGATTACAGGGAGATGCTGGACAAAGAGGCGAAATCAATAGATGCCGTGATTGTGACTACCCCGGATCACATGCATTATGTGCAAACCATAGCGGTTATGCAGCTGGGTAAGCATGTGTATACTGAAAAGCCGCTTACTCACGATATTGCCGAAGCGCGCTGGCTTACTGAAGCCGAACAGAAATATAAAGTGGTCACGCAAATGGGCAACCAGGGAAGCAGCGGAGATGATACCCGTAATGTGGAAACCTGGATCCAGAAAGGTGTAATAGGAGATATCCATACCGTACATGTATGGACCAACAGGCCGGTATGGCCCCAGGGCATTACCAGGCCTACAGCAGTTGACCCTGTTCCTGCTGAACTGAACTGGGATCTGTGGCTGGGCACAGCGCCTTATCGTGATTATAACAAAGGATATCTTCCGGCCACCTGGCGCGGATGGTGGGACTTCGGTACGGGTTCGCTGGGCGATATGGGTTGTCATTTTATGGACGTTCCATTCCGGGCTTTGAGATTAGGATATCCTGATAAAGTGGAGTGCAGTGTGACCGGGGTCTGGTCCGGGTTTTTCCAGGAAGCGGATTATTCAGAAAGCGGCCCTCCCTCTTCCAAAGTACATATTCATTTTCCTGCCCGCGGCAATATGAAAGAGGTTGAAATGATCTGGTACGATGGTGGCATCAAACCCAAGAGACCAGAGGAATTAGGGCCTGATGAAGAGATGGGCGAGATCGATGGCGGAATCATTTTCGAAGGCACAAAAGGAAAGCTGATGGCCGGATTGTTTGGACGGAATCCAACATTGTTGCCCACTTCGAAAATGGCTTCCACTACCTTGCCAAAAGCAGAAAGGCCATTTGTGCCGGGAGGATGGGATGGCCACCAGAACCAATGGACAGCAGCCTGTAAAAAAGGATGGGGCGCTTATACCAGTTCTCCGTTCTCATTGGCAGGTCCGCTCACTGAAACCGTCTTGATGGGCAACCTGGCTACTCGAAGCTATAATTTACGCAGGGCAAAAACCGGCGGCGGATATACCTACCCGGGCCGTAAACAATTACTCTGGGACGGTAAGAATATGCGGATCACGAATTTTGACGAAGCCAATCAGTTTG
>JAHEFC010000163.1 GCA_024640385.1 Sphingobacteriales bacterium | reverse complement strand
CGCCGGCTTCCGTAAAAAAGCGATTGGATTCACCTTTACTGTCGAAATGGGGCACCTTGTATTTTTCCTGGAGGGTTGGCATCCTGTCGTCGTGAAGGGGAACATGAAGCCTGGTGTCTTCAAGGGTGGACCAGTTCACGTGTTTAACACCGGCAGCCTTGGCCGCATCGGCCATGCATTTAGCTTCAGCCGCTTCCTGTGCGGGTGAGAAATGCGCCCAGAAAAAAGTGACGCAGAAAGCTCCGTATGCGCCCTCCATTGCTTTAAATACCTGTTCAGGATGGGCAAGATCGGCCTGTACAATTTCTGCACCCAAGGCTGCCAATGCTTTTGCCTTATCGGAATCAGGGTCGCGGGTGACTGCGCGAACAGCGAATTCACTGTTTTTGTCGTTCAGAATAGCGCGGGCAAGGCCGCCTCCCTGGGCACCTGTAGCCCCGAATATGGTGATGATCTTTTTCTGTGACATAGTTATCGTTTGTTCAGCTAATATAAGCCGGAATTTGCGTATTTGGTTACATATTGAACCCTGAATAATGTTTAAACATCAGATTACTCTTCAGGAATGTCCAGTAATCGCCTGTGGTAATTGATCTGCCCGAGGTGATAAGTTAAATGGGTGGCCAAATGCATCAGGAAATAACCTGTTGATGTTTTATGTTCAAATACCAACAAGGGATATTCTGTGTTCAGGTCTCTGTCACTGACTTTGCTGAGTGATTCATCCACTGTTATTATCGTTTCATCGATCATTCTTATTAATTCAGCCCTGGGAACATCTTTCATTGAAAATTCCATTGGCCTGTTTCTCACATAATTTGTGTTGCCAAGCACAGCGCCGATATAGGCATTAAGATTGCCAATAAGATGCAGGCAAAGATTTCCCGCTGAGTTGGCAATGTTTTTTTCTATATGCCAGATATTGTATTCAGAATGATAGAGCTCAATCTCAGATCTTAATTTGTTGAGATCCCGTATGATCAGGGATTTCAATATCTCTGTTATCATGATTCAGCTGGTTTTTAATTGACGATCACGGCTTTACCTTATGCGCCTCCATATCAATTTCTATCAGTTGCCCTGAAACGGCCAAACCCTTTACTTCGAGCCAGGTTCCGGTGGGAAATTGTTTCTTATAAATGGAATTGCGATAACCTGATACCCTTATGAATTCCGCCATATTGGTGGTATAAACATTTTCCACTACCACATCGTCAAAATTGTAGCCGTAATGTTGCAGGATCTTTTCGAGGTCGCTATAGCAGTTTTTCATCTGCTGCTCCATATTGCCGGCGCCTACTATGATCCCTGAATCATTCATGCTCACTGCCCCGGAGATCTTGAGATCGTCGCCAATTCTTACTGCATGGGTGTACCCGTATTCTTTTTCAAGTTTTGGACGAAGATTGAAATATTCAGGGCTATCAGTTTTTGCCTCCCTGATCTCTGTTGTGGTTGTAGCTTTGGAATCATCTGAACTTCCGCAGCTGCAGAAAATTGTGCAAGAAACTAGAGTGCAGACCGCAATGAATGAAATCTTTCTCATTTTTTTGAATTTTGGGTGATTGAATGTTATATTTTTTCAGGGTATTTTATCCCCGATAATCCATTTTCTTCCTGATCTCGTTCCGCGCATCCGGACCTGCCCATTTTTGACAAATGTAGAGCCCAAGGTCGAGGGAAGCAGAAACAGCCCCTGCCGTAATAACATCGCCATCTTCTACTATCCTGTCTTCGGAAACTTCATGGCAATACTGTTTCAGATTTTCGTATTCATTATAGTTTGTAGTAGCCTTTTTACTGGCCAGAAATCCTGCTGCACCCAATATGAGACTTCCTGTACAGATCGAGATCTTATACCTGGCATGTTCTGCCGTTCTGATCCAGTCTATGAAATCTTTATCATATTGAAGATGCCGGGTTCCGTGTCCGCCCGGAACTACGATCGCGTCATATCCAACTAAAGGGTTTTGAATTTTGTCAGGGATGATTTTCAGACCAAAATTATCAGATGCTGTATCTGTATATGAGCAAACATCCCAGCTGAGTTGCGGCAAATAACCCATGGACTGTAGGCGGCTCAATGGATCGTAAATGCCGATAAGATCAAGCCAGGTTATTTTATTGAAGACGATATAGGCTATTTTCATCCGTTCAGAATAAGGGAATATGCAGAACGATCAGAGCAATCAGTGCCGGAAGTCCTTGTACAAAAAAGATCTTTCGATGGGCTGTAATAGCTCCGTATATACCGGCAATTATGACACAGGTCAGAAAAAAGATGGCAATGTGCAGTTTCCAGTGATGATCTTCAATGAAAAATGTCCAGATCAGGCCTGCGGCCAGAAATCCATTATACAGACCCTGGTTTGCAGCAAGTGTTCTGGTGGGTTTGAACAGGTCTTCATGCAATGCACCTTTAAAAACCTTTTTACCCCGGGTTTCCCAGGCAAACATTTCCATCCAGAGGATATACAAGTGTTCGGCAGCTACTACGCCGATCAGGATCTGTGCGAGGATATTCATCGTTGGAGTTTTTAATGTCTTAATCTGCAGTTGTTGACGCATGCAGATGATGAAAGAGTAACGAAATTATTTGTAAGTCATGCCAAATCCAAATTTATAAAGAGGATCTTTTGAGTCATAGGGTAAATCTTCTTTTTGATTCAACACGGCTTGCATCGAAGATGGTAATTCAAATGGTAATTTGCCCGTTGGTTTGAATTGACCAAAGATCAGATCGAGGATGATTTCATCCTGGCTGCTAAAATCGGCGATTACTGCCTTGCTTTGGGCATTGATCTCTGGAAATACGGCTGGACGTTCCAGGCTCATCACAGTTATGGTTGGCTTTGATCTGATCAGATCCAATATTTCGTTTTTCTCTTTTTCCGGAAATTCAAGGTTGCCCTGGTGAAAGAGTTTTTCTACTAGATATCTTGCCGTTTTAGAATCATAAGGTGTTTGTAATTTTAAAATAATTACATCTGCCTCTTTGATACTGGTTATTAAACCTTTATATGTATCTGATTCTGTTTTTTCAAAACCCTGCAGGTAGATCTTTGTGCCTGCTTTTAATGGTAGAATATTGTTCTCATTCTTTAAAAGTACCAGGGATCTGCGTTGTGATTCCCTGCCTTTTTCCATGAACTTCTCATTGCCGGGAATAGATAGGTTTTTTTCACTGATGTAGGGGTTGTCAAAAAGTCCAAGTTTGAACTTCTCCCTGAGTATCCTTCTAACTGAGGAATCTATTCTTGCTTCATTGATTTGTCCTGACTTTACCAGTTCAATAACCAGTTCGGGTTTCGATTCTCCGCCAAACAGGTCGCAACCTGCATCTATGATCTTCTTGACTTTTTCAATTTCTGTGAGCTTTTCAGCGCCGTGGGCAGCAGCAGGTTTTAGGGTGATTCCGAAGATGCCTACATCGGAGACCAGTCCAAAATCAGTACATACTATTCCTTCGTAGTGGTATTTGTTTCTCAGCAATCCTGTGATGATATCCTTGTTTAAGCCAAAACCTACGTCCTCACTGGTTTGTCCCACGGGGATACCGTAATAAGGCATTATCTCGGAAGCATTGGCAGGGAACACGCCTTTCTCAAAAGGAATCAGATGATAGTTGAAATTATTTCCGGGATAGGCTTGTCTGCCCGGAGGAAAATGAGAATCTATTCCATCCTCCTGCGGTCCCCCACCGGAAAAATGTTTAGCTATGCAAGCCACACTCCGATGGTTTAAACTGTCGCCCTGAAATCCCAGGATATACGCTTTGGTCATGCGGGAAGCCAATTCAGCATCTTCGCCAAATGTGCCATTGACTCTCCACCATCTGGGTTCGGTTGCGAGATCGGCCATAGGGGACACAGCTAATCGAAAACCGACAGCCGTGTATTCCTGCCTGGCAATGTCTCCAAATTCACGCATGAGCAGAGTGTCATCAATTGCAGCAAAACCGGGATATGAACACCACTTTGAAAAATAGGATGTGTAAATACTGGAGCCAAATGGGGCATTTGATAACCCATGGCGGGGATCGGTGCCAATAGTTACAGGAATACCTAAACGGGTTCTTTCAGCTAATTTTTGAACGTTGTTATTCCAGGTCAGCATATCTGCGGCTTTATCTCCTTGCATCATGTTGAGATAATTCATGTGCTTTTTCACTACGAGAGTTGAATTTGACTCGAAATTCAGTGACATGGGATTGAATGCACTTGCTTTTTCACCCAGTTCGCCATTATCGCCCATAAAAGTCCAGGTGAAGAACATGATGCCTGCTTTTTCCTCAAGATTCATCTGCCTTAGCAGATCATCTACACGATCTTCAGTGGATTGTCTTGGATCTTCATAAACATCGAGTTTGCCATTTTTATTTAGGTCGCGGTAAGTTTGATTATCAATTTTCAACACAGGTGCTTCTGATCCAAGCAGGGCCATATTTTTATTAGATCGGATAATACTTGAAATGTAGAGCCAGCTAAGGCCGCCTATTGCGAATACTAATATGAAACCAACCAGATAAAGCAGAAATCTAAGCAAGCGTTTCATAATGTATTTAGTTTAGGATCAATTCGATATTTATATGTTGCAATTTATAAAAGGCCCTCTACGAAATACATATCTACTTCACCTTTATTCTTTGCCTTGATCTTTCCGCGGTGTGTGCAATGAAACCGGGCTTTTACCAATTCATAAGTGCTGCCGCTTATATTGATCCTTCCGGGTTCGCCAGACGATTCCATTCTTGAAGCCAGATTTACCGTATCACCCCAGATATCATAGGCGAATTTGATCTTGCCAACAATGCCTGCCACAACTGGGCCAGTGTGTATGCCGATCCTGATTTCAAACGGATCTTTACCTTCATCCGTCCGTTTCCTGATATGTTGACTGATAAATTCCCGGATTTTTATTGCCGCACTCACCGTATCAATGGCATGTGTTGAACCTGGAACCGGTAAACCTCCTGCACACATGTAGGAATCCCCGATGGTTTTTATTTTTTCCAGGTTATGTTCATTGATGATGTTGTCAAAAGCAGCAAAGATCATATCCAGTTCAGTAACGAGTTCTGTGGGGCTTAGTTTTTCCGCGATCTGTGTGAAGTTTTTAAAATCAGTGAACATGACCGTGACTTCATCGAAATGCTTTGCTTCTGCCCTGCCATTGGCTTTCAATTCTTCGGCGATCTGTTTAGGAAGAATATTAAGCAGCAATGTTTCTGACCGGGCCTGGAAGAAGTTCTTCTTCCTGACAAAATAATACACCATCATGAAGATCAGGGCGCCAACCGCGCTGATGTTGATAAAGAAAAAAATACGGATCTGTTCATCGGTCAGGTTGTTTTTTGCCCTAAGCCAGGGGTGGGCTATAAAACTGATAAATACCAGCACGGCAAAGGCTATCAGCCATTTGTATGCACTTGACGGCTTATAAAAAAGCATGGCTCCCAGGGGGGATAGCAGGCTCCATAGTATGACCCCGCTGCCAGTTATGAATCCGCCCAATGACAACATCAGAATGAAGGGTAATAATAAGATGAGGAGGAGCTGGCTGAACCGGAATGTTTTAAACCTCCGGCTGTACCCGAAATAAATGATGCTTAAAAGTGAAAACAAAGCATAAGCGAGGGGTATTATTGCGGAATGCGTTTCGCCAAACATCATGTACATGATCCCCCAGATCACTCCTGCTATGATGAAAGGTATTGAACAGATGACCAGGAGGGACTTCTGTAATTTAAGCTCCTCGTTGTCACCTTTTGTGGCTCCAATGGCCGAGACCTCGCTAAAAAGGTTTTGCAAGTTCATATTTTCCTGGTTCTACATGTTGCCCGGGCCATTTACAGTGATCTGGTTTGTAACACCATTTGTCATGAATGTGATTTTCAGTTCCTGCTTTTCAGAGGGGGATTCAGTAGGGTACCAATTCCTGCCTGGTATTGCAATTACAAAAAGACCATGGTCGTCGCCAACTGCTACAAAGTCTTCCCTTTTTGGTCCTCGCCAAAAATACTCCAATCCATAGTTATGGATCAGGGATCCTGCAAATGCCAAAGGCTGATCAGTGACTATGCCAATTTCATTCAGGGACAGGATCGAATCACTGTCACACGGTTTATCAGAGAGGTTATTCAGGTCAAATCTCACGATGAATTCTAATATGTTTCCTTTGTTATCGTAGAAATAAATTGATTTTGCATTCCAGTTATCGAAATCGGCAATGAACTCATTTTCTGTTATTCTGATGAGTGCTGTCTTTTTTGAGATCCAGTCCATGGCTTCATGAAGTTTGTTGCAGGGGATGTTGAATGCAAAATGATATTTAGGAGCTGCTCTTTCTGATTTTATAAAGGTAAGTATGGATTGCCCTGCGAGAAAGGAGATCGATTTCGGGTCTTTGCTTTTTATTGTAAAGCCCAAAACATTTGAATAGAATATTTCTATTTCAGAAAGTTCGTCTGTTTGTATTGCTGCTTCTAAAATATACATGGTCAATGCAAGCTTTGGCCGGTCGAAAGTATATAAAAAGTTTTAGGCCTCATAGTCTCCAAAATCTCTCACAACTCAACCCTATCCAATCTTATGGGGGGTACTGAGTTGCAGGGTTACTGCACAAAATGCCAGCATACACCCGCTATATCAATGATGTTTACTTCTACACCATAGGGCATCGGTGTTGGCTTGCTTAACTTTATCCCATATTTACCCGTTAGATCCTTTTGTGTAACTTCCTGCCAGAATTTTTCCGCATTATCGATCTTAACACTTATCATATAATTCTGTGCAAATTCCATATTATCATATTTCTGTAATATGAACCTGCAACCATCTTTTTCGAATCCTACGTAGTCTCCTGCATTCCAATTCAAGTTGAATCCTAAATCCTGAAAGAATTGTATTGACTCAGTAAACTTGCTTCCTGACGGTACAAATGGTTCAAGTGAAAATATCTTCATAAGCTTGCTGATTTAGTATGTTAGGATTTTCGGATTTCAGATCATGGTTGCGCGGAGGGTAACATGTTCCTGATTGCCGCAATTTTCCATCGCCCATTTTGTTCTACCACGATAAAAGTACTCCACATCTTTCGGGTGGATCCGTCAGCATTTCTTATTTCGTAGCGAGCATCTGCAATTGCATTTTTTGAATCGAGAAAGCGAACCTTTTCTACAGTGAGTGTTCTGGTGCCAGGGCTGCTTGCAGAGCTTCGAAGCATACCCTGTACTGATTCGCCTATGCCATTTCTCCATTCCCCCGTAGACACCAACTGATCGATATCGCCGGTCAAAATATCTTTAAGTAATACAGTATCTTTTTTTTCCCGCGCCAGAGAATAGTTGTCAATCAAACTGTAAATGTCACGTGTTTGTTTATCGCGTTCTATTTTGCCCTGGGCCGATAAACTGGCAGGTAGAAGCAAGTGGAGCGCTACTAAAATAATAAAACTGTATTTCATTATAATTTGATTTGGAAAATGGTAAAGTGGATCTGTTTATCCCAATTCAAAGTCCATGCCTTCTCTTGCAAGATCAAAAGGGAGCAGTTTTTCTTTAGTGTTTCGCAATTCGGCATAGAGTTCATGAAGGCGTGCGTCATTGTGCGAAGGATCGTGATGAAAGAGTAAAAGATACTTCACCTCGCAAAGAGCGGCGAGTTTGAGGGTGTCTGCCATACTTGAATGCCCCCAGCCGATTCTCTTTTTATATTCCTCTGTAGTGTATTGGCCGTCGTGCAGAAGGAGGTCAGCCTCCGTTATAACATCAAAACCTGATATCCATTTTTTCTCATTCAGGATTCCTGCCGGTCCAAGGGCTGGTTCATGATCAGGTACATAGGCAAGTACTGCATTGTTTTCCTTTATACGATATCCAATAGTAGGTCCGGGATGAATCACATATCGGGACTCTATGGAAAATGGACCTATTTCGAAACTGCTGTTTGCAACATCATGTAGAGTCAGTTTGCAGGGAAGTTCGCGGATAAGCACCGGGAACAGGGGCGGGGACAGATAACGACTGAGCCGGGAATGAAGGCTGCCGTTAGCGCTCGCAGGCGCCCAGATATGAACGTCCATCGAAGGGTCAAACAAAGGGCTGAAGAAACCCAGGCCTTGTATATGATCAAAATGAAGGTGAGTGAGTAATATGTCAACCCGCTTGGTGGCCGGATTTGACAAAGAAACTTTTTGTAAGCCGGATCCGCCATCCAATACCAGTAGCCATTCGTCTTTAACTACTGTTACGCAGGGGGTGTTGCCCCCGAAATAGGATGTTTCGGTGCCTGTTGTGGGGTGTGATCCTCGTACTCCTTTTAATGAGATTTTCATACGTCTTTTGATTCCCAGAAAATGGCTACCGCGCCCAGAAAACTTCCTGTTCTGCCAATAATAGGGTATGATGTTACTGAGATCTTCTCAGGTTTTCCCTGCAGGCTTTCAATCCAGAACA
>JAHEFC010000162.1 GCA_024640385.1 Sphingobacteriales bacterium | reverse complement strand
CCTCAGCCTCTTCACGGGTTCCGCCAAAGCAATGAAAGATGCCGCGGACATATCCATTGAATTCTTTGACAACATCAATGCATTCACGAAGGGAATTGCGCGAATGGATCACAACCGGCAGCCTGTAGCTGGTAGACCAATCCAGCTGCTTCCTGAATACTTCATACTGTTTTTCTTTATAGGTCAGGTCCCAGTAAAAATCAAGACCGATCTCCCCAACAGCTGCAAAACTCCTGACGGCCAGCCAGTCCCTGACGATCTCCAGCTGTTCATCCGCGTCTTCTTTCACATAACAGGGGTGAAGGCCCATCATAGCATAACATCGCCCGGGGAATTCTTCTTCCAGCTCCAGCATCCCATCGATTGAACTTTTATCGATATTCGGCAGGAAGAACCTCTCTACCCCTTCCTTTACTGCCCGGCCTATCATTTCTGACCGGTCTTCCAAAAATTCTTCAGAATAAAGATGGCAATGTGTATCAATCAGTTGCGCTTTGTTCATGGTCTAAATATCATAATTAATCAGTTAGGACGTTAAACCCTGGTGATTATTGGCCGTCTGAATTAGGTACCCTTTAACAAATGAAATAAAATTAACAAACCTCAATTGCCTTTTATGAAACGCTTTAACAACATCGCCCGTACAGTATCACTGCTTCTGGCCACGGGCATCCTGCTCACTACTTCCTGCAAAAAAGAGCAGACTCCGGCCCAGGATCCTGAAGTAGTTGCGGAAGCAACTGTCAACGAGATAGAGCTCAGCGCAACATTTGAAGATATTTTTGATAACGCAGCCGGAATTGACGGTATTACAGCCGGCGATGACCTGGGTATCTATGGCGGTACCGGATTCGGTATTTTCCCCGGCCAGGCCACCCAAACAACAGTGGCCTGTTATACGGTAACGGTTACCCCCAGGGATAAAGGTGTATTTCCCAAAAAAGTGGTTATTGACTTCGGTACCGGTTGCGAAACTAATGGACATATCCGTAAGGGAAAGATCATAACCGTCTATTCCGGCCCCCTCCATATACCCGGAAGCAAGGCTGTAACCGAATTTGATGGCTACCAGATTGACGACTTTAAGGTCACTGGCAGGCACGTGATCCTCAACAGTACAGAACCAGGCGCAAACCAGAGAAAGTTCACCAGGACCGTTGAAAACGCCCGGGTGACCAATGTAAGTACCGGATTCTGGAGATCGTGGAACGGCGTAATAACTATGAAGCAGATAGAAGGCAACGGCACTCCTTTATGGCCGGTAGACGATATTTACCAATTCACCGGAAGGCGTGATGGCGCAAATGCCAAGGGAAGAACCTGGGTGTCTGAAACCAAAGAACCCCTGGTCAAGGCCTTCACCTGCCCCTGGATCTCAAAAGGCATCCTGGTAATTAGTGTGAACGGCACCGTTGGGTCTATCGATTTTGGATCTGGCACCTGTGACGATGAAGCCACCGTAACTATAAATGGTGTGTCAAAAACGATAAAACTGCGTTAAAAAATTGTTGCACAGTATAAAAAGAATTGTAACTTAGTCCCAGTTTTCATAGGGTACGGATTAAAAACGGGCCAGGGTGTCTACCCAGGCCCAATTCATTTTCAGGGGGTTACGCACTCTTATTTACAATTTTTCGGTTACCCAACCCCGTGCCCGGATCGCCTCCAGAACTAACGGCAATGCATACCGCAGCCTCTCAAAGGCCTTTTCACTGTCGTGGAACACGATGATATCCCCGGGTTTGAAATTTTTTAAAACATTTTCTGCGCACTGCTGACCGCTTATGGAAATATCAAAATCTCCACTGAGCAGGCTCCACATGATGGGCTTAAACATCATCTCGCTCCGGATCATTTTCAACTGTTCAAACCGGATCCGTCCATAAGGAGGCCTGAATAATGCAGAAGAAATATATTTCTGTGCCTCCCTGATGTCGGCCAGATAATCAACCGTTCTGGTTTTCCAGCCATTTTTATGATGATGGGTATGATTGCCTGTAGCATGCCCTTCAGTAATGATCCGTTGATATACTTCGGGGTAAGCCTTTACATTGTTGCCTATGCAGAAAAAACTTGCCCTGGCGTTATACTCGTTCAGAAGATCCAGCACATAATTAGTCGCCATGGGATTTGGCCCGTCGTCAAAACTGAGGTAGATCTTATTGTCTACCGCCGGCATCTCCCATATGCATTGGTTGTATATTTTTTTGAATAACCAGGGAGTCCTAATGGGGTATAGCATTGGGCAAAGATACGTATCACAGGTTGCAGGTGGCAGGTTACAGGTTGCAGGGGGGCAGGTGGCAGGTTGCGGTAATTTTTTCTGCCACCTGCAACCTGTAACCTGCAACCTGCATTACGTATCTTCGCACACATGGACAAAATAAGGGTAAGATTTGCTCCCAGCCCTACAGGAGGGCTTCACCTTGGCGGGGTAAGAACCGTGTTATACAATTATCTTTTCGCCCGGCAACACCAGGGCACATTCATACTTCGCATTGAAGACACGGACCAGAACCGTTTTGTGCCGGGTGCTGAAGATTATATAGTGGAATGCCTGAACTGGTGCGGACTTATCCCGGATGAAAGTCCGCTGAAGGGGGGCCCTTATGCCCCATACAAACAAAGCGAGAGAAAATCATCTTACCAGAAATATGCCGAACAGCTCGTAGAAGCAGGCTATGCATACTATGCCTTTGATACCACCGAAGAACTGGAGCAGATGAGGATCAGGTTTAAAACGGATGAGAACCCTTCTCCCCAGTATGATAGCCGCATCAGGATGCAGATGAAGAACTCTCTCTCCGAGCCTGAAAAAGCCAGGCAATGGAAATCAGAAGGCCTGCCCTATGTGATCAGGATCAGGATGCCCGACAACGAAGAGATCCATTTTTCCGACCTGATAAGAGGTGATGTTCATTTTAATACAGGTCAGTCGGATGATAAAGTGCTGCTCAAAGCTGACGGTATGCCTACCTATCATCTTGCTGTAGTAGTAGACGATTACCTGATGAAAATAACCCATGCCTTCCGGGGTGAAGAATGGCTGCCTTCCGCACCGGCTCATATACTCTTATGGAAATACCTGGGCTGGGAGAAAGATATGCCCCAATGGGCCCATCTTCCCCTTATACTTAAACCGGATGGGCATGGCAAGCTCTCAAAAAGAGATGGTGACAAGCTTGGCTTCCCGGTATTCGCCATGAACTGGACCGATCCCAAAACCGGTGAATTGACGGCTGGATTCAGGGAAAGGGGATTTTTACCTGAAGCTTTCATTAATATGCTGGCCATGCTGGGCTGGAATGCCGGAACGGAACAGGAAATATTTACCATCGATGAACTGATCAGCCAGTTCTCGATCGAAAGGGTACATAAAGGGGGCGCTAAATTCGACTTCGAGAAAGCCAAATGGTTCAACCACGAATGGATCAAGAGAAGCAGCAGTGAGAGACTGCTGCCCGATGTGAAAAAATATTTTGACCAGGCCGGTATACATGCAGAAGAGACCCTGTTGGCAAAGGTGATAGACCTGGTAAAAGAAAGATGCACCCTGTTACCCGATTTTGTTGACCAGGCTTCGTTCTTCTTCCTTCGCCCTGCGCAATATGACCTTGAACCGATCAAAGGAAAATGGAATACCGATAAGAAAATGTTTTTCGCTGAGTTCGCCGATAAACTCAGCAGTATACATACCTGGGATTTTGCCTCCATTGAGCAGGTTTTCAAAGCACACGCTGAAGAAAAAAATATCAAGGCTGGTGAACTTTTACAACCCCTGAGGATCATGCTGGTTGGCGGGAAGTTTGGTCCTCCGGTATTTGCGATCGCAGAATTGCTTGGCAAGGAGGAGACCATGGGCAGGATCAAAGAGGTCACTGGCCTGCTGGGCGAATAAACTTAATTTAGAGTTATGAGCGATAAATCATTAACAAGACCCATACGCGTGCTGGTGGCTAAAGTTGGCCTCGACGGGCACGACAGGGGAGCCAAAGTGATCGCAACTGCGCTTCGCGATGCGGGAATGGAAGTGATCTATACAGGTCTCAGGCAAACACCGGAAATGGTGGTGCAGGCCGCATTGCAGGAAGATGTGGATGCCATTGGTATCAGCATTCTCTCAGGTGCACACATGACCGTATTCCCAAAAATAATTTCCCTGATGAAGGAACATGGGATGAACGACGTACTGCTTACCGGCGGAGGCATTATTCCTGAAGACGACATGAATCAACTGCAGGCCATGGGCGTTGGCAAACTGTTCGCACCAGGTACCAACACCCACGAGATCGCGGGATATATCCGGGAATGGACTGAAAAAGAAAAAACAAAATAATTAAAAGTGGAAACATTACTCACATCGCTGCATAACGGTATACTTACCATCACCATCAACAGGCCCGACAAGTTAAATGCGTTGAACAGCACTGTACTTACAGAACTTAACAACGCTATTGATGATGTGTACTGGAACAGCGACGTGCACGGTGTGATCCTCACAGGTGCCGGACCCAAATCTTTTGTTGCAGGCGCTGATATTACTGAGTTCATGAAACTCAGCAATGAAGAGGGTGCGCTCCTGGCAAAAAGGGGCCAGGATATTTTCTTTAAGTTAGAGAACTGTCCCAAGCCGGTCATTGCTGCCGTCAACGGATTTGCCTTAGGTGGAGGCTGTGAACTGGCTATGAGTTGCCATATCAGGATGGCGTCCAGTAATGCGAAATTCGGGCAGCCTGAGGTGAACCTGGGCATTATCCCCGGTTATGGCGGAACACAAAGACTGGCGCAATTAGTGGGCAAGGGAAAGGCTATGGAACTGATCCTTTCTGCCAATATGATCGATGCAAACCAGGCCCTGCATTTGGGGCTGGTAAATCACGTCACTGAACCAGACCAATTGATACCAGAGACAGAAAAATTGCTGGCCACCATCCTATCCAAATCGCCCATGGCTGTGAGCAAAGCAATTGAAGCGATCAATGCAGGCTTCACCCATGAAGTGAATGGATACAATGAAGAAATCAGGCTGTTTGGCGATTGTACAGGGACCGAAGAAATGACAGAAGGTGTGGCTGCATTCCTGGAAAAGCGCAAGGCAGACTTCAGAAAGAGCAAATAGAGCAGATAAAGGCGTAGTGCAGATAGATGACTCTTCCTTGTTTATCTTCTACATTATCCGGCTAACTTTGTTAACCGGTTAGCACAAAAGAAAAAGAGGCCGTCTCATTTACTTCTGAGACGGCCTCTTCATTCAGTTACACTAAGTAAGATTTATTGATCCCACCATACTCTCGAGCTCCAGCTGTCTGCAGCAGGAGTAAGGCCCTGCAAACCGGCGTTATAATTTGTTCCATTCAGTGAACCTTCACTGGTAGGATACAGTTGCCTTCTTGGGATCTGACCTCCAGAGAAGTTACCGGTGAACACTACTGGTGTAAGAACAGGATAGCCTGTCCTTCTCCAATTGCTCCATGCCTCAGAACCATTCATCAGGATACCTGTTGTAGCCCAGAATTGCTCGTTGATCATCTTCAATGAAGCGTTCGTGCTCGAAACATCCAGCGGATGGGCTGTTGCATAAGCATCAATGTCAGCTACAGGAATAGCCGCAGTGGAACCTAAATTAGCCATGGTTGCCATACCTGCTTTCAAACCGTTAGCGTAGTGTGTGGCTGCATTAGCACCAACACTCCAGCCTCTTACAGCAGCTTCCGCAAGCAGAAACTCAGTTTCAGCATAAGTGATCATGAATAAAGCTCCATTTCTGTCACGGTAGTGACCGCGTGGTCTTGAATAATTACCAATGGGGGTAACATCGCCAGGTGCTCCGCTGGGACCAGGATAGCCTGGAGCCTTGGAAATATCAGTAGCGCCTCCGTTCATATCCCAGCCGTTAGGCATGCCAAGTTGCTTGGAATAAGTGTTATCGCCGGCTGAAAGTGAGTTGTTGCCCGCAAAACCTGCAATAGGAATTTCTGCAATGGCACTAACCCTTGGATCATTGGTAGCCTTTAGGAAATCTATGAGTGTCTTTGACCACCTTGTTTCATAAAGGTCAGCCGGAATATCATAAGCCCTGTTATTAGGATTGGTATATCCATTGGCCTGGTCGCTCTTCATAAATGCATCATCTGCAATGCTGCTAAATACGCCACCTGCATAGGCTTTCTCAGCCCAGGCTTTTGCGAATGCTGCATCTCTTTTGGTAAAACGCATGGCAATACGCAGCATCACAGAGTTTGCCAGTTTTTTCCATTTAGCGATATCCTTATTGTAGATCAGGTCAACTGATAATGCCTGCTTTGAAGCATCAAACAGTTTGGAAGCTGTTTCCAGTTCTGCCAGTAACCCTTTCAGAACATCCTCTTGCTTATCATATTTAGGTGCATTCACACCCTCGGCTCCTTTAAAAGCGTCTGTGTAAGGTATATCACCATAAATATCTGTTGCATAGGCCAATGCCATCACTTTCATTACAGTGGCAGCAGCAACTGAATTTGCACGGGCAGGATCGGCACCATAGATCTTGATGATCTCATTGGCCAGACTGGCTGAACGAAAAGCGTCATTCCATGCGCCTGCAGTGTAAGACAGTGTATTGGACGACTGCACATACTTATCCATGTTGCTGTAATAAGTAGCACCACCTGTACTTGTAGAAGCAAGGAGCTGTACCCATCCGCTTTGGAAAAGAACAGGACCATCATAACCACCGATGGTTTCCTTGTAGGTATTCTGGGCATTGGTTAAGAAATAGTCAACATTGAACGACTCGGGAGTAGCCCTGGTCGGGTCAGTGTTAAGCTCAGTAAAATCCTTGGTACAGCTCACTTGGAAGATGAACAGACCGGTTAATAATATATATGATATCCATTTCATGTTGTGATAATTTTTGATTACTAATGTTTTTCCTTTTGTTTAGTTTTTAAACTTGATGTTCAGATTCACGCCATAAGACCTGGTAGTTGGAAGGTTTGTACCCTCTATACCATAGTAGCGAACATTAGAACCAAAAGTGGCCTCAGGATCAATATTATCAGAATTCTTCATTACAGTCCAAAGGTTCCTTCCTACAAGAGAGATCTGGACACCAGATACCACCTTGAGAGACTTAAGAATGGAAGGAGGAAGATTGTAACCCAAAGTCAGCTGGCGTAATTTGATGAAATCACCATCAAGTACGTGCGTTTTGGTAATATTCTGAGCGATTGACCTGTAGTAACCCTGCGCATCAGCAGCAACTGTATTAGGAGCGCCACTCGCAGTAACGCCTTTTGTAATACCACCTTCTCTTCCTTCCAGGGTCATCTTATTCAGACCCCTGAAGATTGAATAATAGCTGGTGGCAGAAAGGATCTTGTTACCAAAGCTGTAATCAAACAGGAAGGCAAAATTAAAGCCTTTGAAAGTGAATTCGTTGTTCAAACCTCCGTAAGTAGTTGGAAGTACACTACCCATCGGGATCAGGTTACCCCTGACAGGATATCCTGAAGCGTCAACCACGATCTCACCTTTATCACTGTATTTGTAGTCATAAGCCATGATCTGAGGACCAGGCAGACCTACTACATAAGCTGTAACAGCGTTACCCAGTGTGGCCCTGTTCTGACCAAGGTTGATACGGTTATTGGCTGCATCAGTGGCAACAACTTCGTTCTTCACATTAGTGAAGTTGAATGAAACATTCCAGCTGAAGTTCTTGGAACGGATCGGTGTACCAGAGATCAACAACTCAAGACCATTGTTCTTCATTGATCCGGTAGGAACATAACCACTGGTATATCCTGAAGTAATGCTGTACTGGGCAGACATCACCTCATTCTTGGTTTTCTTCTGGTAGTAAGCGATATCAAAATTCAACCTGCTGCCAAAGAATCTCAGATCGGTACCGATCTCAAACTCTTCCGTAGTGAATGGCTTTAACAGACCACTTGGCAATGCAGTAGGAAATGAACCTACAGGCTGTCCAAGATAGGAGTTACCCAGGTTATAATATACCTGTGTCTGGTAAGGCGTGGTCAACTCATTACTGGTTTTGGCCCATGAAGCACGGAGCTTACCAAAATTAAGTATCCCGCCAAAATCAGTGAATTCAGAGAAAATAAAGCTGGCGTTTACTGAAGGAACAAAAATGGTATTGTTTCCCTCTGGCAGTGTGGAGTAAGCATCATAACGGCCCGTAGTTCCCAATGTCAGGAAATTACGGTAGCTGAAATCCACGGTATAATATGCCGAATTCACCTGGTATGCAGAATATCCGTAGCCGGTATTCCTGTTTGTTACGTTACCAATAGTATAGAGATATGGCAGGATGAATGGTCCTCCCGAGATACTTACTGCTTCATATTTGTTCTTGCGCATGTTTCCACCAATTGCAGCATCCACATTGATCGCATCAGTCAGTTTATGGGTAGCACCGATCAAACCATCAATGTTATACTCAGACAGTTCTGATTTTGACTGGTTACCGAGTCCACCGGCCTGG
>JAHEFC010000006.1 GCA_024640385.1 Sphingobacteriales bacterium | reverse complement strand
GGGGGAGGAAATAGGGACGTTAGTAAGTAAGTAAGAGAGTAAGAAAGACAGAGATTGTGATCCGTCAATTCGGTAATCCGTCAATCCGCCAATTAGCATATGAACTCTATAGCAGACATACGAAAGGAATACATGCGGGAAAGCCTCAATGAAGGAGATGTAGAGCTTGATCCTTTTCTGCAATTCACAAGGTGGTGGAAAGAAGCCCTGGCTTCAGACATTACTGAAGTGAATGCCATGACGCTGGCCACCTGCAATGCCTCAGGCATACCATCTGCCCGTACTGTGTTGCTTAAAGACTACGATAACAAAGGATTTGTTTTCTATACCAACTACCAAAGCCGGAAGGCTCAGGATATTGCTGAAAATCCCTTTGCGACCCTGCTGTTTTTCTGGAAAGAACTGGAACGCCAGGTTAGGATCGAAGGCCGTATAGAAAAAGTGGATGAAAAAGAAAGTGAAGAGTACTTCCATTCAAGGCCAGAAGGCAGCAGAATAGGGGCCTGGTCTTCCCCGCAGAGCACCGTGATCCAAAACCGCGATGTAATTGAAAACAATGTAAAGAACTACACCGAGAAATTCTCATCTATGCCTATTCCCCGTCCCCCACATTGGGGCGGATACCGCGTAACGCCTGTCCATATTGAATTCTGGCAAGGCAGGCCCAGCCGTTTGCACGACAGGATCCTGTATTCACTTGAAGGTACAGAGTGGCTGATCAGGAGACTGGCGCCTTAATAGATAATTCCGGATTCCGGATTTCGGATTCCGTATTGAAATGAATCCGGAATTCGTAATTCGGAATCCGGAATTCTTTATTATGCTTCCTTCTTCTCAGCAGCTTTCTTTGGAGCAGTAGTGGCTTTTGGCTTGTTGGCTGGACGTGATTTACCAAATGATCCTTTGAAGATCTTTCCTTTCTTTGTTTTTTTGTCGCCTCTTCCCATTGTATTTATTTTATTAAGTGGATTGCAAAAATAAAAAAAGCAAGACAATATGCCTTGCTTTTTTGTTCGGCAGGTTCAGGTTATAATTTAGCAGTAAGTTCTTTACCAGCTTTGAACCTTGCAACCTTTTTAGCTTTGATTTTGATCACTTCGCCAGTTTGAGGGTTGCGGCCATTGCGTGCAGCTCTCTTGGTAACTGAAAAAGTACCGAAACCAACAAGAGTAACTTTACCACCACCTTTAAGGGTTTTAGTAACTGCTTCAACAAAAGAATCAAGGGCTTCGTTAGCCTGAGACTTTGTGATGCCTGCGTCATCAGCAAGCTTTGAAATCAATTCTGCTTTGTTCATAGATGAGTTTTTAATTTAACCACTCAAATATATCCAAGTTTTGATACTGAAAAAATATTTTTTTGAGCTTGTAATCCAATACAGTAGCGGATTACAGCAAATCGGCGGAATTTTATTCAAAAAAGGAGTTAAAAAGCCTTCTGCTGGAACCCGCTATGGCACTGATTTTCAGGCCGCCTGCTGAAACCCTTGCCTGTAGCGGGTTTGAGAAGATGACGAAAATCATGTTTTATTTACCATCTTATCCACACTCATTCCACAACTTCCATCAGGCTCCTGAACGCGAAGATCTGATCACCCCATTTCTGCAGTGTTTTTTCCCGAAGTTCTTTGGCATCGTTTGCAATGTACTGGTTGTATTTTTCCCTGGCAGATGTGAAGTACTGAACGGCATAAGTAGGTCCTTCCATTTCATCAACTTCAATGAGGCGAAGTAACCTGTGATGTGTAAACAAGCCGGTAGCAAGCACTTCCGGGATATGTTCGTTCTTCATCCATTCAAGCCAGGCTTCATGAATTTTCCAATTGACCTGTGTGGTGACGTTATATATGATCATAATGAATCAAAGGATCTCTGCATATACTGGGCAATGATCGCTGTGTTTTACATCCGGTAAGATCTCCGCATCTTTAAGCCTGCTCTGCATTTCCCTGGTTGTTGTAATATAATCAATTCTCCAGCCTTTGTTGTTCAGTCTTACCGAGGGGAAACGTTGGCTCCACCAGCTGTAGCGGTGCGGTTCAGGATGAAATTCCCGGAATACATCGATCCATCCGTTGGTCAGGAATTTGTCCATCCAGGCTCTCTCTTCCGGTAAAAATCCGGTACTATTCTTATTGCCTTTGGGATCATGAATGTCTATCTCCTTATGTGCAATATTGTAATCACCGCAGAGTATGATGTTGGGATTTTTCTTTTTCAGTTTATTGAGATAGATATAGAACTCATCCAGCCAGTCATATTTGAAAGACTGCCTGTGTTCTCCTGACGTGCCCGAAGGGAAATATGCATTGATCAGCCTGGTATCGCCAAAGTCGAGCTGTATCACCCTTCCTTCATCATCACTCAAACTATGGCCGTTACCGACTATTACATTATCAGGTTTAATTTTTGTAAACACCGCCACACCGCTGTATCCTTTTTTCTGCGCACTGAACCAGTAATCATTGTATCCAAGTGCGTTGATGGCATCGCAGTTGACATCGTCCTTGCTGGCCTTCGTTTCCTGCACACAGATGACGTCTGCCGGATCAGTCTTCATCCAGTCAAGAAAGCCTTTTTTTATAGCTGCACGGATGCCGTTTACGTTGTAGGAAATTATTCTCATGTGTTAGTATTCCGGATTCCGAATTAAGAATTCCGGATTCCCTAATTAAAATTATTAATTGAATCCGGAATCCATAATCCGGAATCCGGAATATTTTATTCCATATTCTGCCTCAGCCACCTGGTTGCCTCATCCTTATCTATTCCTTTCCGGTTCGCATAGTCTTCCAACTGATCATCACTGATCTTGCCCAATCCAAAATACCTGGATTCTGGATGTGCAATATACCAGCCGCACACTGAAGAAGCGGGATACATGGCCAGCGATTCTGTGAGTTGAATGCCTGTTGCATTTGTTGCATCCAGCAAGGCGAAAAGTTTTCGCTTTTCTGTATGATCGGGGCAGGCAGGATAACCGGGTGCAGGCCTGATGCCCTTGTATTTTTCTTTGATCAGTTCTTCGTTGCTGAGCTTTTCATCTTTCCCATATCCCCAGAATTCTTTACGCACTTTTTCATGGAGGTATTCTGTATAAGCCTCTGCAAGTCTGTCTGCCAATGCCTGGAGGAGGATCTTGTTATAATCGTCGTGCGACTGTTCAAATTTCTTAATATGAGGTTCTATCCCTTTTATCGTAACTGCAAATGCGCCAATATGATCCTGGATACCTCCGCTTTCGGGAGCAATAAAATCCGCCAGTGAGAAGCTCGGTTGCCCTTCCGCTTTCTTGATCTGCTGCCTTAGGAATTCAAGATGTACCGGTCCGTTTTCTGAAAGCAATGAAACCGTATCCCGGCCATTGCTGTTGGCAGGCCAGAATCCGATCACGGCATGCGGGGTCAGCCATTTTTCTTTTACGATCGTTCTCAGCAGGTCGTTCGCGTCGTTATAAAGTTTTGTGGCTTCAGTGCCTATTTTTTCATCCGAAAGAATATCCGGAAATCTTCCGCCCAGTTCCCAGGCTATGAAGAATGGACTCCAGTCAATATAAGGGATGAGGTCTTCAAGAGAATCTTCATTAAAAATACGTTTGCCCGTGAACGTTGGGGTAACCGGCCTGTAACTGTTCCAGTCTATCTGCACCTTGTGTTTTACCGCTTCTTCATAGGTGATGTACTGCTTTGCAGTTTTTTTGTTGGCAAAGTCTTCGCGGATCTTCACATATTCTTCCTGCGTTTGCCTGATCGTGCTTTCACGCGCATCATTCATCAGGTTGCTGGCAATATTCACGCTTCGTGATGCATCCAGTACATGGATCACACCGTTATCGTACTGGGTACTGATCTTGACGGCTGTATGTGTTTTTGAAGTGGTGGCACCACCGATCAGCAGGGGCTGCTTCATGCCCCTTCTTTTCATTTCATGGGCCACATGTACCATTTCATCCAATGATGGAGTGATCAGTCCGCTTAGACCAACTATATCTACCTGTTGTTTCTCGGCTTCGTCCAGTATTCTGTCTGCCGGCACCATCACCCCCAAGTCTATTACTTCATAGCCATTGCAACCCAGTACCACACCTACAATGTTCTTGCCTATATCGTGCACATCGCCTTTCACAGTTGCCAGTAATATTTTACCTGCGGATGAACGGCTTTCTTTTTCCAGCTCTATATATGGTGTCAATACGGCCACACTCTTTTTCATTACCCTGGCGCTTTTCACTACCTGGGGAAGGAACATCTTGCCGCTTCCAAACAGGTCGCCAACCACATTCATGCCATCCATTAAGGGCCCTTCGATCACGTCCAATGGTTTGGGATATTTCTGCCTTGCTTCTTCAGTGTCTGCATCAATATATTCAGTGATGCCGTTGATGAGAGCGTGTTTGAGCCGTTCTTCCACGCTGTTATTTCTCCACCCCTCGTCCCTTACGAATACTTTGCCCTTGGTTTTTACCGTTTCCGCAAAACTGATCAGTCGTTCCGTAGCATCTGGCCTGCGGTTAAGGATCACATCTTCGCAGAGTTCTTTTAGTTCAGCCGGGATCTCATCATACACCAGCAACTGGCCTGCATTCACAATACCCATATCCATGCCTGCCTTGATCGCATAGTACAGGAATACAGAATGCATGGCTTCCCTGACCACATCGTTGCCGCGGAATGAAAAAGAAAGATTGCTCACACCGCCACTCACTTTCACCAGGGGGAATTTCTGCTTGATCTGCCTGGTGGCTTCAATGAATTCCACCGCATAGTTGTTGTGTTCTTCCATGCCTGTGGCTATGGCAAATATGTTCAGGTCGAAGATGATGTCCTGCGGAGGAAATCCCACTTCTTCCGTGAGTATGCGAAATGCTCTTTCTGCTATGGCTATGCGGCGAGGCACATCGTCAGCCTGTCCTTTTTCATCAAATGCCATTACGATCACTGCTGCGCCGTAGTTGAAACAGGTACGGGCCTGCTCCCTGAATTTTTCTTCTCCTTCCTTGAGTGAAATGGAATTCACTACGCATTTGCCCTGCACACATTTGAGTCCTGCTTCTATGATGCTGAACTTGGAAGAGTCGATCATGATCGGGATCCGGGCAATGTCAGGCTCACTCTGCAGCAGGTTCAGGAAAGTGACCATGGCTTTCTCGCCATCAAGAAGCGCATCATCCATATTCACGTCAAGCACCTGGGCACCGCTTTCCACCTGTTGCCGGGCAACACTTAATGCCTCTTCATAATTCCCATCGCGAACCAGTCGTGCAAATTTCTTGGAGCCGGTAACATTGGTGCGTTCCCCGATGTTGATGAAATTGGTTTCCGGGCGGACAACCAGAGGTTCCAGCCCCGCCAGCCTTAAATAAGGTTTGATATGTAAGGTCTCACTCATGATGTTAATTTGGTAATGGATCAAGTACAGGCACAGGCCTGGGTTTGATGTTTTTCACTGCTTTGGCGATAGCCGCAATATGCGGTGGTGTTGTTCCGCAGCATCCGCCTACAATATTTACAAATCCTTCTTTAGCCCACTCTTCAATATGATGCGCCGTATGTTGCGGCAATTCGTCGTATTCACCCATGGCATTTGGAAGGCCAGCATTGGGATAAGCTGATGTATAACAGGAAGCGATATGCGAAAGTTCTTCAATATGTGATCTCATTTCTTTTGCACCTAGTGCGCAATTCAGTCCTATGCTGAGAGGACGTGCATGCATAACAGAAGTGTAGAAAGCCTCCAGGGTTTGTCCGCTTAGCGTTCTTCCCGATGCATCTGTGATGGTGCCGCTGATCATCACCGGCAGCATGGGTTTATTGTTATCGCTGAAATATTTCCTGATGGCGTAAACTGCTGCTTTTGCATTCAGGGTATCGAAAATGGTTTCGATCAGGAGCAGGTCAACTCCACCTTCCACCAATGCTTTTACCTGCTCATTATAAGCGGCGGCTACTTCGTCGAAATAGACTGACCTGAATCCGGGGTTGTTGACATCCGGGGACATGGACAAGGTTTTATTCATGGGGCCGATAGCGCCTGCAACAAATGGGCCTCCCCTTGAGGGATCATATTTATCGGATGCCTTGAATTGATCCACGGCATCGCGGGCACATTTAGCTGCACAGAGATTGATCTCGGTGGCCAGTGAACTCATGTCGTAATCAGCGAGTGAAACAGCCTGGGCATTGAAGGTGTTTGTTTCAATGATGTCTGCCCCGGCTTCCAGGTATTGCTTATGAATTTCGGTAATGATCAGGGGCTGTGTGATGCTAAGCAGATCGTTATTCCCTTTCAGGTCGATATGCCAGTCTTTGAACCGGGAGCCCCTGTAATCTGCCTCTCCCAGCTTGTATTGCTGGATCATGGTACCCATGGCTCCATCGATTACAAGTATGCGCTCTTCCAACAATTGATTGATTGTCTTCATCAGTTATAAGTTTAAAAAAGCGGGGGAGTACTAACGAAATGAGGTTGTGCCTTGATCGTTTATTAGTTCAGTTCTTCCTGACCGCTGCAGGCCGAACAATAAACAAATCTGCCTGCGGGGCAAAGATACATAATTTAGCCGGTTAGTGTGCTGGCCGGTTAGTGCATTAGATAAGTGAGGAAGAGTAGGCAGACTTTGGGATTGGAATTTGCAGATATGGCCAGCCAGAACAGTTCTCTAACCTGTTTATCTAATGCATTAACCAGTTATCCGGTTAACCGGTTAACACATTAAAATGGGGCCTATCTCCCTGTAACATAATTTTCTATCGGAAGCCTGTTCTGGAGACTGCGGGCAAGCGTCATCTCGTCAGTATATTCCAGCTCACCGCCAAAGGCGATGCCACGGGCTATTGTAGTGATCCGGATGCCGGTGGCCTGGAGCTTTTTCTGAATATAATAAATAGTGGTATCACCCTGTATGGTAGGGCTCAGTGCAAAGATGATCTCATCGGTCTTTTCCTTCGCTGCCCGGTTCAATAGAGATTCGATATGTAACTGGTCAGGCCCGATGCCGTCAAGCGGCGAGATCACACCACCTAAAACATGATAAACCCCATTATACTGCTGGGTAGCCTCAATGGCAATCACCTCCCGGAGGGTCTCTACCACACAGATCAACTCCTGTTTCCGCGAGGTATTACTGCAAATGGAACAGATGTCGGCGTCCGAAACATTATGGCAACGCTGGCAGAACCTGATCTCGTTCCGCATCCGGCTGATCACTTCACCAAAATGCTCTACGTTTTCTTTTTCCTGTTTTAACAGGTGCAGCACTAAGCGCAATGCTGTTTTCCTGCCAATTCCGGGCAGTTTGGCAAACTCGTTGACCGCAGATTCCATTAATTGAGAAGAAAAAACCATGGTGCAAATTTAATCCTGATTTTGGACCTGCCTGATATTGATATCAACTTCATTATCCCAGTTAGCCCTTATATTAAGTTTTTGCTTTCTTGTTTTGATGATCTCGGGCTGCAGGCGCTTCCCGTAGTTGCCGGTATCCCAGATACCATTTCCATTGCGGTCAAACAAAATGCGCAATTCGTACTCGCCCGGTAACATCTGGGGGATATCAAGCCTGCTGAATGTTATGGCCTTTGAGAATTTGAGTTTTTCGTTGGCGTAAAACAATAATACGGGATGTGCGGAGGTGTCCAGCTCCTGGAACCGGATCGACAAACTGCCGTAATCTTCCGTTCTCTTTGTGGTGATATTTAAAGTATCGTTTCTCAGCACAGCATTGCCAATGGTATCTTCAGCCAGTCCTTTTTCAACAAACAATTTATACCTGGTGCCCGGTGTCCATTTATGAATGATCGTTAAAACATTTGAATCAAGGGAGAGTACTGAAGGAAGCCTTATGCCGCTATCTGTTGCCAGGTAGATCTTGGTGCTGTCGAATTTCACGGGTTTTTTGTCGAAGCTGAGTTTCAGGTCGCCGAGATAATCCAATGATCCCATTTCAGTATTCGTGGAATAACGCAATCTTCTGTCGTCCTTATTGGCAGCGGGTTTGCCGCCGGTTGAAGGGCTTGTGGTCCGTGGCTTTTCCTTTTCTTCCTGGAATGCATTGATCTTAACCGGGAGGGTGGCGGAACTGACATTTACGGGCGTGTCCAGAAACCCGAACAGTTCAGTGACCTGGTCGTATTTCAAACTGCCGTCCAGGTCTTTTAATGCAAAAACATTGTAGGTGCCGGGGGCAATGAATCGGAAATTGAAGAATCCTTCTTTGTTCAGCCTGGCTGAATACATTGGTTTTTTAGTACGAACTGCTGTGTCAGAGATTTCGGGTTGCAGGATGGCGAATATCGTACTGTCTGCCAGTCCGGTCTCAGCCAGTACAATTCTCCCTGATAATTTGCCAGTATCTATTACCGATCCGGTTGAGAATACGTAAGTGAAATTTTTAATGGGATTACTTTCATTGATATCCTGGATCACATCTCCGAAATTGATGGAGTATGTGGTGTTTGGCTTCAGGCTGTCTTTCAGTTTGATGGTCACATTCTTCAACCGCGCTTCGATCAGGGGCTGTACTTCCGGTACCGGAGATACAATGATCTGTTGCTGTCCCCCGCTCTGCATCTGGATATATTCAGAGAATTCCAGCACGATCTTGTTTGTTTTTACATTGATGGCAGAGTCAGCAGGAACCGCTTTCGCCAGCATGGGCGGGATGGTATCTTTAGCTCCTCCCATAGGCGGCAGCGGTTGGCCGCAGCGGAAAAAAACTGCAGACAGAAGAAGGACTATGAGGGAGAGATATATTCGATACATGATTATTCCGGATTCCGGATTCCGAATTCCGGATCAAGAATCATTTCAATCCGGAATCCGCAATCCGGAATCCGGAATTATTAGCGTGCAAACTTAAGCCCTTTCCGCATATTGCCCGACGCCTGTTTGTTAAATCAGTACCTCCTGGCCGGGTTCTTCTTCTTCCAGCTTCAGGTAGATCTTATTGTCTTTGGTGAAATTGCACCAGTTGCATTTGGGTTTGCCGCAACCGGTGTAGAAATCATGGTTTTGGATCTTTTCCCATACCTCCCTGATCTGCTGTTCTACCAGATACACATCTTCTGGCGAAATGGCCAATCTTTGTTTCTGCCATTTGCCTTTTTTATCGGGTTCAATGAAATCGAACTCCACATACTGGACCAGCCATGGTTTTGGTAAAAGGTCAATCAGGATCTTATAAAATACGGCCTGGCGCCAGTAATTCCCACCGTGTGGCAGTTCCTCTTTTTCGCCGGGCTTTTTGAAACTGTCAAGAGCCTTGACGTAATCACCCGTTTTGAAATCCGTGATCACAATATCATTCCCTTCAAAGGTGATCAGGTCAGTAAAGCCCCTCAAAGGAATATTGTCGAGGGCCACGCCATCCAGCCTGTATTCAGTTACCAGCACCTTCGGAGGTGTTGAGTGCAGAAACATATGTTCGTGATAGGCAGCCAGCACATTGATGCCATGATCTGTGAAACGCGTAAAACTTTCATGGGTAAAATGTTCCCTTTCCTTCGCCAGGGCAACCCTGAACTGGTCCTGCAACCTGGCCACAGGAGGAAATTTATCTTTCCCCTTTCCTTCATCATAGATCACTTTCAATGCAGCGTGTACTGCTGTACCAAAAGACGCATTCTCAGATTTTGCGCCGGGCACTTTCACAAGGCTGGTATAATAAAATCCGATTGGGCAGTCGAGGTAATTATTCAGGGCCGAGACGTTCATTACAAACTTCGCCAGCAAGCCATCAATATAACTTTTCTCTGCCCTGGCCAGCACCGGTTTTTCAATGATGCCGAACCGCAGGGCCTGGAATTCCAGTTTCTCAGCATCGTTCAATTCAATCAATTCTTCTTTGATGTCCAGGGCCGATCGTATTTCTTCCAGGAACATGGATGCCATCAGTTCTTTGCCGTCATTTTTCATCTTTGGATAAGAGATATAGATATGTTTCTCCGCCCTGGTGACGGCAACAAAGAACAACCTCCTCAGTTCTTCCATATCTTCTTCATCCTTCACTGATGCTTCCTGGTCACTGCCTTCAAATACCGTAGGGGGAAGGATGAATCCTTTGTTTTTATTGCTCTTGGATTCCCAGATATCAGACCTTGCGCCAAGGAAAAATACATATTCAAACTCCAGCCCTTTGCTGCCATGGCAGCTCATCAGGTTCACACCCGTTTCATTTCCGGTTGTCTGTATCAGTTGCAGTGAAAGATCATTCTCATCCATCAGGTCGATGATACTCACAAATTCCTTCAGTGAGAGCAGCGGATGACGATGGGTTTCTTCTTTGATATAGTTGAACAGGCAAGACAGTTTCTCCATCATCCATACCTTCTCTTCATGCTTTGTTATGTGTGCAAGTATGCCGGTTTCGTTAATGAGCTTCTCAAACCATTGCTGCAAGGGGAGATTGTAAGATCCCTGCTGCAGCATGTTCAGCACCGAACTGACATGGTGGATCTTTCCGCTGGTTTCATCAGAAGAGAACAGCATGCCGGCCTGCTCTGCGCCGATATCATCAATGTATTCCCTCAGACTTCCTTTTTTCTCCCTGGTGATGCGGGCGATGTCAACCGGATCCAAACCAAAGAAATCATAATGCAGTATTTCGAAAAGCAAGTATTCGCCGCCGTTAGGAAGGTCGTTCTCCATATTGATATACCTGAATATATTCAGGATCTTCCTGATGAAAAGATCTTCCAGCAGGTTCATTGATTTCTTTACAAAGAATGGAACCTTTGCCAGGTGAAGGAATTTCTGCAGCTCGTCACCGAATTTATGTTCACGGTAAATGATGGCGATCTCTCCGGGTTTCACGCCCTGTTCAACCAGCTTCCGGATCTCATTGGCCACATGTGCATTTTCCGAGAATTCATTTTCATAAACCCTGGCTACCGGCAGGATGGTGAGGCCGGTGAGTTCCGCCCTTGCTGCGTTGAGTTCTTTGCTAAGACCATCGATCTTCCCGATCAGGCGTTTTTTGTTCTGGCCGATCAGTGAAGTGGCGGCATCAAGAATGGGCTGCACACTGCGGTAGTTATCTGTGAGTACAACTGTTTTCAGGTTTTTTTTCAGTCTTTCCCTGATCGCCATCATATTCTCAATGTTGGCACCCTGGAACCTGTAGATACTCTGGTCGTCGTCACCCACTACAAACAGGTTTGGATTGTCTTCCCAGTAAGAGGTCAGCAGTTCAACGATCTTGTTCTGCGACCCGCTGGTATCCTGGTATTCATCCACCAGCAGGTATTGAAGGGCTTCCTGGTATCCCTGTAACACTTCGGTTTGTTCTTCGAAAAGCCTGATCACCCAGTTGATCATATCGTCAAAATCATACCTGCTTTTTTTGGACAGGATATCCTGGTAAGTGGAAAATGCCTGCACCGCAGCTTTTGACCTTTCATATTTTTTAATTTCATCCTGGCCTTTTTGTGTGATACCAAGCTTTGGGTTTTTCTTATTGGTATGGATCTCCGGGATCTTGACATTAATATAGTGATCAATATGCCGGATCAGGTATTCGGGTGTCCAGGCCTCCCTTTTCATGGTTGAAAAAAGAGAGCCGAGGTTTTTTAAATCGAAGTAGACTTCACCTTTCAAACGCTTCAGTGGATTATCGTTGGTGAACCCGTCGATCAGTTCTTTCATGATCTGCACGCGTTCCAGATCGGAGAGGGCTTCCAGGTCGGGTTTACGAAGAAGGCGGCTCTGTTCCTGGATCACTTTATTACAGAATGAATGAAAGGTGTGAATGTTGACCTTGTATGCATCACTGCCCAGGAACTGCACCAGGCGTTTTCGCATGGCAATGGTGCCGGCATCTGTGAATGTGAGGCAGAGAATATTTTCCGGGGCAGCATCTGTTTCCAGCAGGATCTTGGCGATCCGGCAGGCCAGGATCTGGGTTTTTCCCGTACCGGGACCGGCGATCACCATCACAGGACCTTCGATAGCATCCACGGCTTCCCGTTGGGCATTATTGAGCCTTTGATATTCTTTTTCGAAAGATTCTTTCAACTTTTGGGAAACTGTCAACATAAGATAGGTTTCGGGTGTTTTTAAGGGAATTCAAATTACTTTAAAATGCTCCCCCGTGAGCAAAACATTTTCCCCAGATGGCAGTATATAGTTTAAAAAAGGTCCAGAACATACCGGTTAGTTTAGATGAAGCATGGAATTTTTTCTCTCACCCCAAGAACCTGGCGGTAATGACGCCTGATTACCTGAACCTGAAGTTCACGAATGAACTTTTTGGCGAAGAAATGTATGCGGGTCAGGTGATGACCTACAATGTAAAGCCAGTATTAGGCATCCCCATGTTCTGGATGACGGAGATCACGCATGTGAAAGACAGGGAATATTTTATCGATGAACAGCGTTTCGGGCCTTACAGCCTCTGGCATCACCAGCATCATTTCCGGGAGATCGGCGAGGGGGTAGAGATGACGGACCTTATACATTATAAAGTGCCTGGATGGTTCCTGGGCGACCTGGCGAACAGCTTAATTATAAAGAAGCAGCTGGAAGGGATCTTTGAATTCCGGTTTAAAAGGGTAGAAGAGCTTTTTGGGGTATGGAAAATGCCCCAAATATTGGAGAAATCATAGATTTGTTTCAGGCTTTAGCTGAATGATATGGCTAATATGACACAAAAGTTCAATATTATACCACTAAAAGGGTATTGTCAGGGGTATTGGAATATTTAATTTGCATTCAGTTAACAGCCGTTGCGACACCTTATGCAATTGTCATCCTGACAAATTGCGGCACCTAACCAAGATTACACCCCTTAGATTGCACCGAGTTATGATAAAATGTGTGGCCAGTAATTGGTCCACATTTGACCTGTAAAAGATACCCGCCTTGTTAAAGCACCCACCATTTATTTGTCAATAGCCGCTGCTGACCAAAAAAAATGTGCGCTTGCAGCACACATTAAACATCTTGCTAATCTTATAGGAACTCACCTTATCCGGGCATTCGGGAAATATATTTCTCGATCTGTTTGATCTGGTCCAACACCTGTTTTTGGGTTGGTTTCTCTGCTTTTGCCCTACGGAAATAGTCTTTAGCCGCGCGGAATTCTCTTTTCTGCATCATGATTTGGCACATTTGCAGGTAGGCAAGGGCGGCGCTTTCTTTGTCGGGTATCCCGGCTTTGAGTGCTGCCCTGATAAGGCTTTCGCCCTGTTTCATATCTCCTTTTTGCAGGGCCATCATGCCGAGCTGGAGTTTATTGGCGCCTTCCGCTTCTTTCATGGGCACGCCCAGGTCGAGGCTTTTCTTCATGTGTTTTTCTGCAGAGTCGAAGTCCTGCTCCATCATGGCGATATTCCCTTTGAGGGTATAGTAGACCGACTGAACGGGTTTGTACAGGAGGTTGGGGAACCAGATCATGTCCAGTACTTTCTTGGCGCCTTCGATGTCGCCGGCTTCCAGGTGATCCTGGATCAGGCGGAGCGGGCCGAAGAAAAAATGGGTGAACAGCATGATCGCTGCTGCCAGGTATAATATAAATGAGGGCCAGAAGCCGCTGGTGATATTGACTACTACTGCCAGAATGAGGATGGCGATGCTGATCCAGAACCTGTATCTGATAAACGTATTGAACCAATTCATGGCGCAAAGATAGGATTTACGGATTGACGGATTGACGGATTGGCGGATTCCGAATTCCAGATTCTGGATTGGCAGATTCGTTGCTGTGACTGAATTGTATCCGGAATTCGTAATTCGGAATCCGGAATTAATGCGTTTTTCCCTATTTTTGCCGCCCCATTTGGTCCCGTAGTTCAATGGATAGAATAGAAGTTTCCTAAACTTTAGATACAGGTTCGATTCCTGTCGGGACTACTACTTAAAAATAAACCCCTTGATTATCAAGGGGTTTCGTGTTTTAAAACGGTCTGGTAGCAAAATGGAAGCAACACCATGGCGTGTCACTTTGAAAATGATTGCTATTTATATTGTGAGTAGAAAGATTTCTAATGAAAGACTATAAAAAGTATTTTATCATTCCCGCAAGTCCGGAGGAGGTGTACAAGGCACTGACCAACCCGCTTGCCATTCGATTATGGACAGGTGAGCCTGCTGAAATGTCTGAAGAGCCAGGTTCGGAATTTTCTTTGTGGGACGGCAGTATTTCCGGAAAGAATATCTCTTTTATACCCGGTAAGAAAATTGAACAGCAATGGTATTTTGGTGAACAGGACGAGCCTTCCATCGTTACGATCATCTTACATCCGCATGCCCAGGGTACATCGGTAGAATTGCGACATACGAATATCCCGGACACTGAATATGCAGACATCACCCAGGGATGGGGTGAAAGCTATTTCCAGGCCCTGGATGATTTTTTTGCCTGAATCGATATACCAATATGAAAGCAGCTACCATACAGGAAATAAAACAGGAATTACTGGCCCTCCCACATGGTGAACTCGTAAATATTACCCTTCAATTAGCCAGATCTAAGAAAGAGAATAAGGAGCTGCTGACTTTCCTGCTTTTTGAATCGCATGATATTTCCGGATATATAGATTCCGTAAGGAAACTAATGGAAACAGAATTCCTGGATATCAATGTTTCACATGTCTATTTTGCCAAGAAGACCATACGGAAGGTATTAAGGATAACGAACAAGCATATCCGGTTTTCCGGATCAAAACAGGCGGAGGCAGAACTATTGATCCATTTCTGTAAACTGGTTCAAGACAGTGGCATCAGGATCGATAAAAATCCGGCGCTCAACAATCTCTACCTGAACCAGCTGAAGAAAATAGAGAAAACGATGGAAGGCCTGCATGAGGATATACAATATGACCTGAATAAGTTGCTGTCGCCTTTGAAAAAATCGTAGTGAAGAATATCGAATTGGGATATTTAACTGGCATTTGGACTGAAATAAAAAAGCCCCGGGGTTGCCGGGGCTTTTTAAGAACGATATGTTTAGTGCCTGTTATTATTATAACCGTTACTGTTATTGTAGCCTGTATTGCTACGGGCCGGCCTGTCTTCCCTCGGCTTTGCTTCCATAACCCTTACCGTTCTGCCTTCTACAACTCCGTCGTGAAGGTCAGTAATTGCTTTTTGTGCAGCCGCATCATCACTCATTTCAACAAAGCCAAATCCACGTGATTGGTTTGTCATTTTATCCATGATGATCTTTGCAGAAGTTACTTCTCCAAAAGGAGTGAAAAAATCTCTTAAGTCTTCATCTTGTACGTTGAAGCTTAGGTTTGAAACATAAATGTTCATTCTAAAAAAAAATTAAAAAATTAAAAAAAATCGAAAAAGGCAGAAGTAACTAACTAAAATGCAGATTGCTGAGCAGGATAATTATAGAACCGATGCACAATTTTAACAGGTGCAAGATAGACTTATTATTTGGATTAGCAGTTTATTTTATTTGCAAGTATTGCATTTTGTTATGCTTTCATTTTTGCCGATACTCATCCCGGAATGTTTCCATCCTATCAAAAGGCAGATTGAAACCCGGGTATCATCTTAAATACGCTGGCTTCCGTCTTTAAATTGAAGTTCTTATTTTTCATGTCCCCAAATCCCGGAACTTCTTTTGTGACCCAGTTATTTTTTCCTGGAATAAAGAATCAATCATCCCTGGCTTCTTTCAACCTGCTGTCGCTGATCTGTAAATATTCGTCCGCGGGAAACCATGAATCGTGTAAAGGATAAACATGATATTTCGCAGCTTCCAGTTCAAATGCTTCGCGCAATTCTTTCAATTTCTGCGGATATTTTTTTGCGAGGTCTACACGCTCATTAAAATCATGTTCCATATCATAGAGTTCCCAAACGTCCTCTTTATAAGAGGTCCCAGGACGGTGATAGGCAGCAGCTTTCCATCCGTCTTTATACAAAGCCCTGGAAGCACCCGTTTCAAAATATTGCAAACGATGCCTGCTTTGGGCAGTTGCATCATTTAGGGAATAAGCAAAACTTTGACCTTCAAGCGGTGCCTGTTTGTATCCATTGATACTTGCAGGCACATTCACTTTGGTAAGCTCTATCAAGGTTGGCCAGATATCGATCAAATGGACAAATTGATCTCTGATGCCGCCTTTTTCTTTGATGTAATCCGGCGCATAGATGATCATGGGATTATGTGTGCCTCCTTCCGAATTGGCATCACCCTTCCACAATTTAAAAGGTGTATTGGTCGCTTGAGTCCACCCAAGGGGAATATCACCTTTGAAGTTTTTCCGTCCGATCTGATCTATATTTTTAAATGCGGCTTTTACTTTTTCATCACGACTTGCTTTTTCCATTCCTTTCGGAACGCCGGGGATTTCGGCTGTATACTTTGTTGCTCCGTTATCCCCAATGATCAGGATCACAATGGTATTTTCCAACTGCCCTAAACGCTTAATAAAATTGATCACCCTGCCTATTTCATCATCCACCTGTGATAAAAATCCGGCATGTGCTTCCATTGCTCTTGCCATTACTGCCTTTTCCTTACCGGATAATGTTTCCCAGGCCGGGATCTGTTCATTACGCGGAGGCAGGGTTACGTACCGGGGAGTGACACCCAGGAATTTCTGTCTTGCCAAAACAGTTTCCCGATATTCATCCCATCCCATATCAAACCTGCCCTTGTATTTGTCGATCCATTCTTTGCCTACCTGCATGGGCGAATGAACGGTTCCGGGCGCCAGGTATAGGAAGAAAGGTTTACCTGGTGCCGCTTTCTGCTGATACTGTATGTACTGAATGGCCTTATCGGCTAACATGGTGTTTACATGTTTTCCTGAACCCGTATCAACAGGAGCTCTTGTAATTCCTTCCCAAAGAACAGGATAATATTGGTCTGTCGCAGATTCTAAAAATCCATAAAAACGATCAAAGCCCCTGCCTGTAGGCCAACGGTTGAAAGGACCGGCAGCCGTACGATCGGAGACTGGTGTTAAATGCCATTTGCCTAAAACAAAAGAATTATATCCGTTCTCTTTCAACACCTCCGCCATAGTAGCTTTTTCAAAAGGCATATTCCCATCGTATCCGGGTGCATCAAAAGCAGTCTCCGTAAAATGGCCCATGTTTACGGAGTGATGATTTCTACCCGTTAATAGTGCGGCTCTTGAAGGAGCACAAAGTGCTGTGGTATGAAAATTATTATATTTTAAACCTCCTGCAGCCAAAAAATCCATCACCGGCGTTTCAGCAAGACCGCCAAAACTGCCGGCCGTACTGAAGCCAACATCGTCCAGCATGATCAGGACAATATTTGGCGCTCCTGCCGGAGCTTTGGGCTGGTATACGGTTTTGTATAAATGGGTAGTGGTATCGTAGATGAGTGGATCCTGATGATAGATCTTAGCAGGACTATATTGCGCAATACAAAAATGAAATAGTAAACTGCTCAATGTGAGTGTAACCAGATTTTTTTTTAATACGGTTCTCATGAAATTGATTTAGGTCTGCATTCCGGTACTTATCGCGAACAATTGCTTACGCTGGTTGGGTTAATAATACAGGTTTGAATCAGTTCTTTTTACTTAATAGTCGAATTTTAATTTCCGACGAACCTGTTTTCATTGGCACAGAAAATTCAATGCCCCCGCCAGCATTAGTCTTTACAGTTTTGTAAACCAGGCCATTAGCGCCTATTTCATATACAAGATCAGGTTTTAATCCTTGAACCTTATAGCTCAGGGTTCCTTTATTTGAAGATGTAGTTTGTTGCCAGGCATAGGAGTCACTGTCCCATTGTATGATCTCAAGGGTCAATTTACTTCGATCAGGTAATCTTGCTTGTAAGGAATATGAATCACTGTTAGATTTAAAAAATTCCAATTCATTCGATGATGCGTTAAATCCGAAATCTTCTGAAGAAATCAGTTTGAATAGCGGAGTCGAAATAGAGTAACGCTGGTTATCCAATTCAATCTTTACCTGGTCGCCCCTGAATTTGTAATTGATCTCTGTTCCGGAAAGTTTGTCGGGCAGGTGAGGATCCAGGTAGATCCGGTTATATCTTGGATTGATCCCGTAAATGGATATGTAGAGCCCCACGAGCGCCAGGCTGTTCCCGGAAAGAATATCATCACCCAATCCATCCTGCTTCATTCTTCCGTAGCGCTGAAAAGCCAGGCCGTCTTTTTCATAGCGGGACAGTATGTTTTCGATGTATTTCAAGGCCAGATCCGGCTTGTAAGAAGCATAGGCATCAACACCTACTGCGCCCCAGGACAAAAAAATATCGCCGTTCTCGTAGTTCGGGAAAGGGAACTGCCAATCATTTCCTTCGCCCTGAGCATACGAATACATACATAAGGGCCAGGCGAACAGATCTTCTTTTTGCATCTGTTGTTCGATCTGGTCCAGTATGGCTTTCTTCCTGTTTTCATCTTCACAGATGCCGTAAGCGATGGCCATGAAATTTACCGGAGTCACCAGGTTGTTGCCATGTACTGATCCATCCTTGTCCAGCCAATGCACATACCATTTATTTTTCTCGTCCCAAAAACCGCCGTCTGTTGTTGATTTATTGAAACTTATTTTCAGTGCAGTGGCATATTCCGAATAATATTTGGCTTTACCGTAATCTCCCAGTTGTGTTTCGATCTTTGACCATAAGCTGAGTGCGTAGTAGAGTTTCGCATTCACAAATGCATTTTCATAAGAGGCCCAGATAATATCGATCCAGTCGCTGCCTTTTTTTTCGGCGTGGCTATCTGTTTTCATTTCAATCAGGTGATTCCCGTTTGCATCTCTTTTCAGCATATGGTCCAGAGCATTTTCGCAGGAGGATTTAAATGTTCTGACCCAATTGAGATCTCCGTGCTGATCATACAGTTCTGCTACATTGGTGACAAAATCAGGATTTGAATCCATCAGGTATCCCCATTGCGCTTCGTAAAAGCCCAGTGGAGACGCTGTTCCCGGCATGGCGTCTTCATCGGTGTATGCCCACCTGGCTACAACACGGCCGTCTTCCTGAATAGCATGGTCGCGGTAATTTTCCAGGCATTGCTTGTACCCGCTGATGTAGGCAGGGTCGTTGATGGCCACACCCATCTGCGCAATATACTGCTCATGCAGGCAAATGGGTCCATAGGGTGTGTGCCAGCTATTACCGCCAAAAAGTTTTGCATCGATAACCCCGATCCTTGCTATGGTATTCAATAAACCGGTTAGATTTTTCCCGTTTATTCCAACAAGGCGACCCCTGTTATAAGTTTCGTTATAATTCACATAGGATAAGGAAATTGTTTGAACAGTTTTTCCTGCTGGAACTGGTATTGAATTCCATACATCAGTTTTACCACGTACAAATCTTCTTCTTTTGGTATCAACATCGTAGCGGTATGTCATTTCCTGTTCAGACACCGAGACATTATACACCAATTGGTCATCCTCGGATCGCGAAAACTTTGTAGCTACCTGTCTGCCCGGCGCTGTGGCGGCAATGGAAAGGCCATTTCCTGTGGTGCTGTTCCAGAAAACTGAGGTGCCGGAGTGGACCCCATAGGTGCAAAGTTTCTCATTGAAAAGATAAAACCAGGCCAGTCCTCCATAATCGAGGAAAGCACCATTCCAGGTGCGAATATTTTTGAAATTCACAGATGGGAATGCGAGTTCTTCGGCGGTAAGATCTTTTGAAACATTTCGTTCGATGGAAAATTTTATATCATGATCAGTAACCTGGAAAGTCCAGGTTTCATTAACAGGAGCAGTGTTATCGCCATAGCGGATTCCGGAAACAGTGATCTTGTTATCTGCCGTTTTTATGTTAGGCGATGAGACCAGTTGCCGTGTTGAGTAATAGGAGTTGGATGTTCGAATTCCCGTGTAGATCCCGGCCTGGTCGGAAAGTACAGATTCCCCATTGACCTTCATTTCTGTTACAACACATTTGAGGTTGTAGTCTAATGTGATTTTAATTTTGCTATTTCCAATGGCGACCACTTTAGATCGGGGATTATCAGATATGCCGGTCTGACCGGAAACACTGAAACACCAGAGAAAGCTAAAAAGAACAATCTGCGCCAGAAATGCAAATTTCATTTTTCTAATGGGTTTTAATAGCTCTTTTGCGATACTGGTTGCTGATCAGGAGCAAGTTTTAAGGACATCAATTCTTCAGATCTTTGGGTGCACATCGCCCTTAGTTTACTGAGTTCTTTTTTGTATTTACTACTCGCAGCCAGGTTGATGGTTTCAAGAGGGTCATTTTGCAGGTCATACAGCTCTTCAGGGGCGTTGATCAAACGGTAGCGAAAATATTTCCACTTCGATGTGCGGATACCTTCACTTGACGGGATCTCTGGCAGTTTCCAAAGATGTTCGATGAGGATGTGATCCCGGCCTGATGAAATATTCCCTTTGTCAACAAAAGGTTTCAGGCTTATGCCCTGGTAATTGGGCGGTGGTTTAATACCGGCAAATTCAAGTATAGTTTTGGGAACATCAATATTTAAAACCATTGCATCTATGGTGGATGGTTTATGCTTCCTTGGGTCGTAGATGATCAATGGAACACGGATGGAAGGGTCATACATCAGCCATTTGTCGGCCAGCTGGCGATCACCTGTAAAATAACCATTATCACTCATGATGATGAAGATCGTATTGTCTGCCAACCCTCTTTCACTCAGCAGTTTTCTCAGTGCACCAATTTCATCATCAATTTCATTGATCATCCTATAATAACCTTTGAGGCTGTTCTGGTATTTCTCAGGCGTGTCAAATCTCCATGTCCACCGTGTTCTGTTAAATCCCTGTCTTACTTCAAGAGGCAATTGATTAAAGTACTTGTCATCTGGCAGAATTGGAGGAGGAATCAAGATATCTTTATAACGAGCTTCTGATTTTGCCTGCCAGAAATATTGTTCCGTGGACGGGTCGTGTGCATGGGGGGCACTGAAATAGATGGAAAGGCAAAATGGTTTGCCCGGAGGTGCATTCTTGATGAACTCCTGGGCCTGTTGCCCTGAATACCGTGTAAGATGGACCGTGTCGTTGCCGATCATTTTATAAAAATAGCCTCGCCTGTCTGGCTTTTCCCCACGGTCATAGAAATCGCTCTCATTAAAATACCGGGCCGGATCTTTCATGTTCACACCGAGTTTTCCGAACAAACCAACGTAGTAGCCATTCTCCTTTAATATTTTGGGATACATGATATCGGCATAAGGTTGTTGGAGCCCCGGTTGTTGAAAAGTATAACCATGGGTGCGTTCATACAACCCTGTTAATATGGATGCCCTGCTTGCTGCACAAATAGGTGTAGTGGAGAATGCATTCCTGAAATAGGTTCCGGCTGTTGCCAGTGCATCCATTTCGGGTGTTTTAATAATTGTATTGCCGGCTATACCCAGCGCATCCCAGCGTTGATCGTCGGTCAAAATAAAAATGATGTTTGGCCTGTTGGGCTGGGCCGTACCAACAAAATGGATCGATAGCAGATAAACTATTATCAGGAAATGCTTCATACAAACAGGATATCATGAAATGACCTTTTCATGTAGCTTCTTGTTCAAGTTATGAATAATTGTCCCAGTTTTCTATCTTAGATACTTCCGGGGTTTTTGGTGAGGTCAGGCAACCTTTAATCATAGCTACAAATAAGTTCTTTACATGAAGCTGATCAAACATTTCTTTATTATGCTGGTTCTCCTGGCTTCCTATACCGCAATGGCACAGAAAGAGTACGCCAACCAATACCTGGGTTGGATGAAAATATTTAAAGCTGAGGAACCGTCCAAAGCAGTCAGTTACGATAACAGGTCTTTTTCTGAAAAGCAAATGGCACTATGTAATACCTTCAGAACATGGATGCAGGCCAGCTATACACCAAAAGGGGCATTAGGCGATATTGTAAGAACTGCTAACGACAAACTTCATCAGTATAATGAGGATACAAGATCGCTGCCCAGCCGTTATGGTGCCAATGCGAAAACCTATATCGAACTAAAAAAGAACGAACAGGGTAAATATGTTCCTGAAACCAATACCCACTGGTTCTGGTATATTATGGCTAATGGCCTGATCGGAGACAAGGTATATACCATCACAACTCCTGAACAATATTATTTTTATATCCCCCATGAGAAGGGGCTTGATCCAGAAGAAGAGAAGGTCAGCAAACTTCTTAATTTCAACACGCACCCTGGGTTAAAAAAATACATCAGTTACTACCAACCCAAAGGAATCGGGACAACACTTCAATATGTAGTCATCCTATGTAAGGATAATGTGCGGCCTTACATCCAGATTACGAAAGGGGAATTCCTGGACCAGTTCGGCAAAGCCATAGAAAGGGATCATGCAGAAAAAACCGACAAGATCAACAAGGACACCTGGAATGAAGAAACCAAGAAAAAGGTCAGGGCAGAGGAAAATGAAAAATATGACAGAAGGATTGCTGCATTCCAAAGGTTGAAAGACAAATACAAGAACAGGCTGCAGGAGCCAGCGGCGATCTATTCGGCACAACCCAGCCTTTACCTGGAGAACAGCAGTGTAGTTGACATATTTGAGGGATCTGGCGCCGGTGACCGAAAGATACCAGTATACAAATATGATCCCGCAAAATCGGCACTTTCCAAAACAGATAAGCCGCAATGGGTGGTGATCGCATGGGAAGCTGAAGGGGTGGCCAATGATGATCCCCCAGGTTTGCACATGCATAAGTCGATCCTGGATAATTTTGATTTTGATTATGTGTATAATTATTTCTTCTACCCGGAGAAAGTGAAGGGTATTTCCTACAAGCCTATCCATTCGCCAACCCGGTAAGATAGGGGCCACCGTTATAAAACTGCTTGTACACGGGGTTTATGTTTCTACAAATACCCCAGGTAGATCATCGTCAGGCCGATAAAATCAAAAAAAGTGTGGATGAATACTCCATACCAGAGGTTTCGTTTGAATTTAAGAATCAGCAGATGATAGACCGCGCCAGCGATCATGGCGAGTAAAACGCCTCTAATGCCTTGTTGAAAATGATAGGCGCCAAACAACAGTGTTGTAAGGCTGAAGGCGAATGTTGTGGAATATTTTCCCGGGATTAGTTTTTCAAATCTTGTAAAGATGAAGCCGTGAAAAATGAGCTCTTCGTATAATCCTCCAACAATAAAAGCAATGAAAAGTATGAAAATATAGTTCCAGGTATTACCACTGATGCTGGCAAAATCCGACAGGTCGATTTTTTCACCCGGCAAGATCAGTTCTATCAACGGTTCCCAGGCAAACCGGAAAAATGCCGACAGTATAACTGCTCCAACAATTCCAATCCATACCGACGCTAACTCAAATCTTTTGAAGCTGAAAAACAGGTCTTCAATTTTCTCTTTGGAAATAAATCGAATAAACAGAAAAATGAACAGGGAAACGATGATCGGGTAAACCAGGATCCCGCCACCAAAATGAGGAAAGATGAAGCAGAATGCGATGGCCAACAAAGAGGCAATTTTTTCGGTAATGCTCATGCTGAAAGATTTGACCTGTTATCTTTCAAAGATACCGGTATCATTGTTTGAATTTTGTAATAATTGATTTGAATAATGTTATAGGAATGTCTGCGAATGGCATTCCTTTGCAATTGGGTTGACTGAAGGCCGATGAAGGATGTCAGGAGAAACCATGTTGTTTGAAAATTGTAAATTCAGCAGAGTGAGCAAGATCGAATCCATAGAGGAATTCTACAAGCGAAAGTTCGATTGGATGCCGGATAATCTCCGAAATGAGATCGGGCATTTCAACTTGTTCAGGCTGGAACCTTTTGTGGGAGACAAAGCCCAGCCGGTGCCTTACAAAAGGAGGGATTTTTACAAGATCATGCTGGTGATCGGAAACAGTAAAGTGCATTATGCGGATAAAGTGGTTGAAGTAAAAAAGCAGGCATTATCTTTTTCCAACCCTCACATTCCCTATAAATGGGAACACCTGGATAATATCAGGGAAGGAGCTTTCTGCATATTCAACCAGCATTTTTTCCATCAATACGGGAACCTGAATCAATATTCAGTATTCCAGCCCGACGGGACCCATGTTTTTGAGCTTACAGGCGATCAGGTAAACTGCGTGCAAAGCATTTTCGATCGCATGTTTGAAGAGATCAATTCAGAATACGTTCATAAATATGATGTACTGAGAACCCTTGTATTTGAGCTCATCCATTTTGCGTTGAAAATGCAGCCTACGGCCGAGTTTGAAAAGCAGCCTATACATGCATCTCAAAGGATCGCCACCCTGTTTTTGGAGTTGCTGGAAAGGCAATTCCCCATTGACGAAAATCACCAGACCGTGAGTCTTCGATCCGCGTCTGATTTTGCACGCCAGCTGAATGTTCATGTCAATCATCTGAACAGAGCAGTAAAAGCGGTCACTGAAAAAACAACCTCTCAATTGATCGCTGAACGCGTTTTGCAGGAAGCAAAGATCCTTCTCAAACACAGTGCATGGACGGTATCAGAGATTGCTTATGCATTGGGCTTTACGGAAGTCACTCATTTCAATAACTTCTTTAAAAAACATATGCAGCTGAGCCCGCTGAAGTTCAGGAATAACTAACAATCAAAAAATAAATTATGGCAGCAAAAATGGAATCCCGCAAATTGGGAAACAGTGGCCTGGAAGTATCGGCTATCGGTCTTGGATGCATGGGTATGAGTTTCGGCTATGGACCACCTGCCGATAAGAAAGAGATGATTGCGCTGATACGTGCGGCAGTTGAACAGGGTGTCAGTTTTTTTGATACCGCAGAGGTATATGGCCCTTACACCAATGAAGAGTTGGTAGGAGAAGCGTTGGCTCCTTTCCGTGATAATGTGGTCATAGCTACGAAATTCGGATTCAACATTCAGGATGGAAAGCAGGCAGGTCTCGATAGCCGGCCAGAGCATATAAAGGAGGTAGCAGAGGCCTCGTTGAAGAGACTCAATATAGAAGCCATCGACCTTTTCTATCAGCATCGGGTTGACCCTTCAGTGCCTATCGAAGATGTAGCAGGAGTCGTAAAGGACCTGATCAAGGAAGGCAAAGTGAGACATTTTGGTCTTTCTGAAGCAG
>JAHEFC010000471.1 GCA_024640385.1 Sphingobacteriales bacterium | reverse complement strand
CGGGTTCGGGGTTTCCAGATACCGGCACGCAGTATATCCACTTTTCCAAGGGCTGCAAGCCTTTGCGCAGTCTGCAGCACCTGGTCCTCAGTTTCTGCACTGCATGGGCCGGCAATGATCAGCGGCCTTTTGTTCCATGTTTCGTTCAAGTTCATATTGTCAAATTAGGGGTTCACAATTTAGATTCCGGATTCCGGATTGCGGATTCCGGAATTATTTAATAATTCTTTTAATCCGATTAGCGTCTTCCATCAGTTCTTTCAGGTACTCAAAGTTCTCTTTTTCCAGGCAGCTCTTGAATTTCCTCAACTGGCTGATGTGTTCGTTCAGCACATCCAGCACATTCTCCCTGTTCTGCATGAAGATCGGCGCCCACATGGCCGGATTGCTCTTGGCCAGCCTCACCGTACTTTCAAAACCGCCGCTGGCCATTTCAAATATGGCCTGGTCTTCCCGCTCCTTCTCCAATACTGTATTGGCCAATGCAAATGAAGTGATGTGGGAAATATGGCTCACATAGGCCGCATGCAGATCATGATCGTCTGCATTCATTTCGATCAGGTGCATGCCTATCTTCCTGAACATATTCCTGGTCCATTCTATTGCATCGCTGTCCGACTCATCGGCATTACAGATCACTACCGCTTTATTCTCAAATGCCCCTTTGACCGCAGCAGCAGGACCGCTGTACTCAGTACCCCACATGGGATGCGAAGCCACATATCTTCCTCTTTTCGGGTGACCTTTAACGTTATTGACCAGGGCCGACTTGGTGGAACCCAGGTCGATCAGGATCTGCCTGTCCAGCTTATCCAGCAGGGCTGGCAATATTTCCGCAATCGTATCAACAGGAATTGCCAGTATCACAACATCAGCTGCGTGAATAGCCTCTTCCAGTCCGGTCATCTGGTCTACCAGGGCCAGTTCCAGCGCCTGCGCAGCGTGTTCCGGATTATTGTCTACCCCTGTGATAGTAGACGCCAGACCTTTCTCATTCAATTGCAGGGCAAGTGAACCCCCGATAAGTCCAACCCCTATGATCGCTATTTTCTTTCGTTCAGACATCTTATTTCGTTTCTGCTGTGGCCAGGTATTGTGCTATTCTTTCCCTGCTCAGAGTTATCTTTTCTTTCGGACTGCATAAACTGATCCGGATATATTTCATCCCGGCATTTCCAAAGATCCCTCCTGGTGTGATGAACACATTTGCATGATGCAAAATTTCATCGCTCAATTCAAACCCATTGGCATAGGAAGACGGAATGCGTGCCCAGGCGAACATGCCGGATTGGTCCCTGTCGTATTCACAGTTCAGCAAGTCAAGCAATGCATAAGCTACTTCCCTTCTCTCCCTGTAAACAGCGTTCAGGCTTTCATACCAGTCGCGCCCTAAATTCAGGGCCCTGGCTGCAGCAAGTTGCACAGGAAGGAACATGCCGGAGTCCATATTGCTTTTGAAGGTGAGCACCTCGTTGATCCTTTCAGCAGCACCACAAAGCATGCCCACCCGCCAGCCTGCGAGGTTTTGCGCCTTACTCAGGGAGTTCAGTTCAAGCACTACATCTTTTGCACCTTTTACAGAAAGCAGGCTCAAAGGATGATCGTTCAGAATAAAACTATAGGGATTATCGTGACAGATCAGGATATTATTCCTTTTGCCAAATGCCACCAGTTCTTCAAACATTTCCCGGGTTGGCAACTGGCCGGTAGGCATGTGCGGATAATTGACCCACATCAGCTTTACCCGCTCCAGCCCTTCTTCTTCCAAAGCCTCCAGGTCAGGGAACCAGTTGTTTTCCGCCATCAGCATATACTCACGGATAAGGCCACCCGCTAATTTCACTGCGCTCCTGTACGTGGGATAACCGGGATCGGGAACCAACACCTCATCACCTTTATTCAGATAGGTCATGCAGATATGCATGATGCCTTCTTTTGAGCCGATCAATGGCAGGATCTCTGTTTCCGGATTGATATCAACTGAATACCATTTTTTATACCATTCTGCCATAGCATTCCTCAGAACAGGTGAGCCTTTATAACTCTGGTATGCGTGTACGTTAGGTTTGGCACTTTCCTCCTGCAACACCTTGATCACATCCGGGTGAGGAGGAAGATCAGGACTTCCGATACCCAGGTTGATCACCTGTTTGCCCTGCTTATTAAGCTCGTCTATTTCACGGAGTTTTTTGGAGAAATAGTATTCTCCGATCCCCTCCATTCGCTCAGATGTTTTAATGTTCAGCATATCATTTTTTATTATCCATACCATTCCTGTATACGCCATAGATCTTAAGGCTTTCTGTCAAAGGTTTCACTTCTTCGATAACCCTGTTGAACTGGTCCAACCCGTTGAACTCCATATCTGCATGAAAACTGTATTTGAAATCGGTTCCGGGGATAGGGAAGCTCTGCAGTTTGCTGAGGTTGATCCCTCCATCCGCTATTCTGCCCAACACCCTGGCCAGGCTGCCCCGGGAATGATCGGTATGAAAATTCACAGAAGCTTTATTGGCTTCGGGATCCGGCCTCACCTGCTCTTCGCGATTCAGGATCAGGAACCTGGTATAATTGTTTTTCATGGTATGGATATTTGGAGCGATCACCTGCAGGTCGAACATCTCGGCAGCAAGTTTGCTGGCGATGGCGGCAATGTGTTTGGCCTTTTTCTGGTGGACCATCTTTGCAGAAAGCGCCGTATCTTCTGTCTCTACCATTTTCCAGTGGAACTGGTCCAGGTACTCCAGGCATTGCTGTATGGCCATGGGATGCGAGTGCACTTCACGGATGTCTTCCAGTTTCACACCGGGATTGACCAACAGGTTCTGCTTGATCTGCAGGTAAACTTCGCCGGTGATCTTCAGGGTGGATTTCTGTAAGAGGTTGTAATTGGGAAGAATGCTTCCTGCTATCGAGTTCTCTATGGCCATCACACCGCCTTCACTTTCTTTTTTGTTGGATGCGATCCGGATCACCTCGCGGAACGTAGCGCAGGGTATCACCTCCACGTCCTTCCCGAAAAACTGCCGGGCTGCCACCTGGTGGAATGACCCCTCGAATCCCTGGATGGAGACCCTGACGGGCTGTTTGGTTGTATGTTCTGTTCTGGTCATATAAAAAAAAAT